>JAUXIP010000055.1 GCA_030620935.1 Deltaproteobacteria bacterium
AGCTGGCGGCGCTTGCATCTTTGCTGCTGTTTGCTGGGAGATTTCCTCATCTAAAGTATCCACGAGATCATTCAACTTTGCGTATATCGAGTAGAACTTCTCAAGCGCTGCTCTCGTCTTAGGACCGAGTAGCCCATCGACGGGGCCGGGATCAAAACCAGAGTCCTTCAGAAGCTTCTGCGCTTGTCGGATCTCCTCCTTAGTAGGATCTTTTTTTAACGGACTGGCTATTGTATTGGACTCATCCTTGACAGGTTCTGTAGGTGGAAGAGGCTCGGCTACCACGGGCTCAGTGTGCTCTTCGGAAACATGAGCTGGTAGCGTCTGTGTTTGTTGAGGTATTTCTTCCTCCACAGCTACTCCAAGTCTCTTGAGCGTTGCGCACCCCGAAAAGAAAACCAACAAAAGCGCCATCAGAGCTATGTTTCCTGTCATGATGAATCTCCTTATTGTTTGTATTTCCGTATACTTACCTACCTCGGCAGACCGTTTTTGAGTAAGTATGCAAGTGACATGCCGGATAGAGCCTGATCCAAAAGCCCGGAAAAACAGCAACTTGGCCGGCTTCTACGGCCCATGCCTGCCGCAGATTAGGTACATACTTGTTCGGCCCATGGGCTAAAATTGTTAGGTTGCTATGAACTTGAGGGAGAATTTAAGCCTGTGGAAAAGCTCTCGGCAGAGAGGGTTGGTTACGAGGCGATGTTACGAGGAACGAGGTCAAAAAAGTTTGTTGACTTTGGCGTGTGTAGAGATATACAGGGCCTTACATCCCACCTTGGAAAGAACAGGGAGGAACGTCCAATGGGAGCTCCGGCCAAGCAAGAGGGGATTACTCTCGAGGGTCTGCTGAGATCGAGATTGGACTCCACGGACCCTCTGGCAAAGATCCTTGCAAAAGTCCTGATCGAAAAAGGGATTATCACCACCCCTGAGCTGATGAAGAAGATTCTCGAAGAGACGGGGGGCGATCAAATTATAGATAGTAGAGGCAAGAAATGGATTAGATAGGACACCAGCGACAATCTTCTTATGCTCCCGCGCTTTGGTTTTTGTTAGGCAGCTACAGAGTTACGACGTGAGTCGAAAAAGTTACGCTTTGACGGTCGGTCTGGTCTTTCTGACCATAGCCGTCCTTCACCTACTTAGGATCCTCCTCCGTTGGGACGCAGTCATCGGAGGCTGGGCAGTGCCTCAGTGGGTTAGTTGGACGGCTCTTATTATCGCGGGCTTTCTCGCCTACCACGGGCTTAGATTAAGTAGAAGCAATCAGGCCTAAGCTCCTAATCCGCAATCACTTTCTTCCTTACTCATCTACAATGTGGTACTTGTAGCACGATGAAAAAGATCCACTACTTGTTCTTCGCCGTTCTCTTCGGCTGCAGCTCTCCTATTGTGAGTCCAGGGATGACGTTTTTACAAAGTCTTAATCAATATCGAGAAGAGGTAAGCTTGCTTGAAGACAGGCCGGATCGGTGGCCCTATAGACAAGGGCTGGCGGAAAGGCTGAAGGCTCAGTACGCGCTCACATTCGGGAGGTCCGTAGAGTTCAATCGCATGGCGGATCTGGACTTCAGGAGGAGAGATTTTGAGATCACCTTGCGCAATCCGTCTTTGAAGCCGGAGCGCGGCCGTGAGATCAGGGAGGAGTTGGTCCAGATCAACAAGAACATGGAGGACTTAAAAGCGGCGGTCAGGAAGCAAATAGCGGATGCGGAGTGGAAGGCACCCAGAGACGAGCCCCAACAGATCGAGCCCATCGCGGCCATCGGTCTTCTGACTTTGGCCATCGACGAGTTCACATCCCCTGCCACCCCCAGTCAGACATTTCATCCCTCAACCAAAGTCGGCGAGTATACCGTCGCGGATCGCGGCGATTTCTCAACCGTCAGGACTCCCGAGAACCGACTTTATCACTGCACCCGTATCCTCCTTGACGAGGGGGCCAACATAAAATGCAACCTGCCCGGCAGTAGTCAGTAGGGATCGCAGGGTTCCAGCTTTAATAGCGACTGAGTGGCCGTTGGTTTTCGTCTTTGACGGCCGAACAATGTTACGCAAGGCCGTTTACAGATCCCGTAAATCACGCCTGCGCTTTGTGCGCCGCCGCGAATGAGTACGCCGTGTAGCCTTCGGGGATCAGGCGGATGACGTCGTCTTTTGCCGGATCCATGTTGACGCCGATGGGATCACCGCCGATCTCCACGGCGCGGATCTGGTCGCGCAGCAGTTTGCGGAACATGGTAATTCCGCGGTCTGATTCGCCCAGGTGTTCTTTCTCGCGGTCGGCGATGGGTCCCTGGGTCTCCCAAGCCATGTGGTCCTGGCTGGTGAAATGGTCCAAATGAAACTCGCCTGTATTGTCTTTAGTGGCGATAAACTCTATCGGCGGATCTTCGGGTTGCTTCGCTACGCTGCCGTCCTTGGTGGGGCTGAAGCGGTACTGGTAGACCTGAGTGTTGTAGTCGTCGATCGGAGTGCGGAAATGCAGGGCGTAGCCGATTCGCACCGGGACGAAGAGGATGTCGGGGAAGATGAGCGGGTGGGGAGCTTCTTCAGGAACGTTGTCGCCGGCAAAGATTCTTTGCTTTTGGATTCCCGCCCATGTCGGCTCAACCACCAGCTCGAACTCTATCTTGCTAACCATTTGATAGTGAAAGGGCACATGGTCGGGGTCGCCCTTGAGCATCAGAGTGTGCGAATGGAGATAATAGGTATGGTTGGGATCGACGGAGTTCTCCATCGCCTGGAGCCAGTTGCAGCGTAAGACCTCGCAAATATCCACTTTTTTCACTCCATCTTGGCGCACGAGGAGGTCCCATTTGGGCGGGATAGGTTTCTTTTCCAGAGGTCCCATGTAGGTGAACAATAGTCCGGCCAATTTCACCACCGGGTACGCCGGATGGCGGATCTTTTCCTTGAACCCGGCCTCCGGGTTTTCAAAGGGCTGCTCCAGGCAATTGCCGCGGGCGTCGTACTTCCATCCATGATAGGAGCAGCGAATACCGTCCTCTTCGACGAATCCGTAATACAAGGATACGCCCCGGTGCGAGCACTTCTCGCCGACGAGACCGTAATTTCCCTTGCGATCCCGATAGAGCACCAAATTTTCGCCCAAGACCCTTACTTTCTTCTTGGGTTTCTCATTGCTCAGCTCCGACGCCACGGCGACCACGTGCCAGTAGCGCCTGAGCAGTCGGCCAGCCTGAGTTCCCGGTCCGACGCGCGCGAGCAATTCGTTATCTTCTTGACTAAGCATGGGGATAAGCTCCTCTTATTTTTCTATGTGTCTCGCTCGCTCGTCGGTCCCGCCTCGCCGGTGCACCAGGGACCAAACGCCTTCATCCTGCACGGTGCGCCGTGGGCCGCGAGGTCCCTTTCGAAGATCTCGTGAATCTTCCGGTCTTCGTCCTCGTACTCGATCTGCCAGCCGCCTTCCTTGATGCTCCGATCGGCGTACACATTGCCACCGCCCCTTGGCGCGTAAAGACCCATATCGCCGGGCCTGAGCGCCAGGTAGCGGGCCCGATCGGTCCCGGTATTGAAGTGCTGGTGAAAACAGTTGTCGCTGGGAACAATGACCATGGATCCGAGTTGCCAGTCGCACTTGACCATGTCGGAGCGGTCTTCCTTGGTCCAGACCAAGGAGAAGCCACCGGAGCCGCTGAGCAGCACTAGGTGCGCGCCCGGGCCGTGGCGGTGGGCTTTCTTGTACGTGCCCACGGGGAACTCGGAAATATGACTCTTCACATTGTTTTCGGCCATCTCCAGCATGGCGTTGATGCCGCCAGCGCCCCTCTCCTTCCAGCCGTATAACCGCATGTCCGGCGCGTTGGCGATGAAATTGGACTCCCAGATCCGCCGGTTGAAGAGCTTGCCGTTGCCACTGAAGTAGTCCTCCTCGCCCGAATAGCGGGAGCGGAAGATGAAATCGCAGTTGAAGATGAATTCTTCGTTCCGGTAGAGGCGCATCATGGGAGGCGCGTTGGTCACGGCGATATAACGGGCAGGCTCGTCACCGCTGCCGTTAAAGTTCTGGTACCACGCGTTGAGCGGAATGCAAAAGAGGCTTCCGGCGTGCCACTCAAAAGTCTGCTTGCGCTTCTCGTCTCTGTCACCTTGCCAGATCGTCGTTGCGCCACGGCCCGAGACCACATAGATCGCGAGCTCGTACATATGGTGCTCCGGCTCGGACTTGCCCCCGGGCTTGATCTCGACGACATGACAGTCGTTGGGCATGGTGCGGTTGACGATGTGGATGACTGCGCCGTGGCCCCCCTTACGCTCCCACGGTCCCAGTTCGATCTTCGCTAAACTCGGAAAGTAGAAGTCCTTATAGACTTTGACGCCTTCCTTTTGCAGCCACGCCTCGTAGGCGTCCACTCTTTTGTAATCTTCAAGCCCCTCCTTGGGGGTCTCGGCGACATTCATGTCAGTACCTCGCATTACCACTATTGAAATCCTCCTCGGCTAAAAATCAGCGAATTTTGTCTTTGAGCTCGCCCGCCGTGAAGCCAGGTTATGGCATAGGAGCCTTTTAAGCCGCGTGCCTCGTTCCTTTGGAATTATCCGGTATCGGCCTAGTTTGTCAACGAGCGGTGTCAAGTGGGGGTAGGCAACCCTTCTTCTGTCTCCTGCCATTTTTATCCCGCGTCCAAGGCTACAAAAAGTCCAGATCTCTGGTATAATTGCTACTACTCCACATCTCGAAAGTGAGACCTTCTGGTAAAAGATCCTTCCCTAATTGCGGAGGCGTATAATTCCAGTTTCTAGTCTCTTGTTTCTGGCCTGGTCAACTAGAAACTTGAAACTAAAAACTATGAATCAACACCCTGTGGAAAGAAGAGATGGCTAAACCGATGTTAAAGTCCGACGCGACGCAGTCCGGCACCGAGACCTCCCAGCCAAAGCCGACCGTGTCCGCCGCCGAGATGGGGGCTCGTCAGCGAGAGATCTCGGTCTCCGAGTTCTTTACCAAGAACCGTCACCTGCTGGGATTCGACAGTGCGCGAAAGGCGCTGCTCACCTGCGTCAAGGAGGCGGTCGATAATGCGCTCGATGCGAGCGAGGAGGCGGGGATTCTGCCTGAAGTCGTGGTCAAGCTGGAGGTGGCTTCAAACGGGGACGCTCCGCCGCCTCCGAGCCAGGCAACCCGGTTTCGGATAACGGTGATCGACTACGGTCCCGGCATCGTCCGCCAGCAGATCCCAAAAATATTCGCCAAGCTCCTCTACGGTTCCAAATTTCACCGGCTGCGCATGAGTCGCGGGCAGCAGGGCATCGGGATATCAGCCGCCGGCATGTACGCGCAACTGACGACGGGCAAACCGGTGCAGATCATCTCCCGCACCAGCGCAAGGTCACCGGCCCATTACTTCGAGGTCCAGATCGATACCAAGAAGAACGAGCCGCGGATTTTTGAGAACAAGAAGATCGACTGGGAGAACCATCGCGGCACCCAGGTGACCCTCGAGATCGAGGGTCGCTATCAGAAAGGCCGCGCTTCCGTAGATGAATTTCTCGAGCAGGTCGCTATCGCCAATCCACACGTAAAGCTCGTCTACTACACCCCGGAGGGGGAGACCAAAGAGTTTCCCCGGACCATTCACGGGTTGCCGCCTCAGCCACGTGAAATCAAGCCGCACCCCTACGGCATCGAGTTCGGGATGTTGCTAAAAATGATGCATGACACCAAGAGCCGCGCCCTCTCGGGCTTTCTGTCGGGCGATTTCAGCCGCGTCTCCTCCAATCTCGCGCAGGAGATCTGCAAGGCCGCAAAGATCTCACCGACCACGCGACCGCGAAACATTCACGGAGAGACCGCCGAGAAGCTCTATAAGACAATCCAGTCGACCAAGATCATGGCGCCGCCGTCGAACTGCATCTCGCCCATCGGTGAGAAGGCGATCCTCCACGGCCTCTATAAGCAAATCAAGGGGAATTTCTACACTGCGGTCAGCAGGCCGCCGGCCGTCTACCGCGGCAATCCGTTCATCATCGAAGCGGGGTTGGCCTACGGTAAGGGGCCGGAAGAGGCAGCAAGTAAACAGAAAAAGGAGAAGATGCCGCTTGCCGAAGGAGAGCAGCAGAATAACGACAGCGAGTTGGCCCGTGTCATCCGCTACGCCAACCGTGTGCCGCTTCTCTATCAGCAATCTGCCTGCGCGACGTTCAAGGCCGTGCTCGACACCACTTGGCGCAACTACGGCGTGTCGCAATCCCGAGGCGCTTTTCCATCCGGCCCCTTGGTGATTTTCGTCCATATGGCCTCGGTCTGGGTTCCTTTTACCAGCGAGTCCAAGGAAGCGATCGCCGATTACGACGAGATCCGCAAGGAAATCAAGCTTGCTCTGCAAGAGTGTGGGCGGCGGCTCGGGGCTTTTTTGAGGCGAAGGGAGCGGGCCAAGAGCGAGTTCCGCCGGCGCAACATCTTCGAGCTCTACATCGAGGAAGTCGTTGATGCGTGCAGCCGCCTCAAGGGTGGAAAGCTCGCCAAGGAAAAACTCAAAAACCAGCTGCAAAAGATCGCCAAGAAACGGACCGGAGGCCAGAAGACAGACGAGGTGTTGGGACACGACGACGGCGGCCCGGAAGGTCTGCCCCATTCGATCATTGTCACCCCCGAAGGAATCGAAGGAGACGCGCTGGTTTTGCCGGGCGATGGGGAAAATGATGCCGCGCCAGAAGAAGCTGCGGTAGAAGAGAAGGAGCCGGCACTACCGACGCTGGCGAAAGGAAAAGCTAAATCTACGAGCAGGGGGAAAAATAAGGCGGTAAAAGCTAAGCGGCAGCGCGGATCAAAGCCCGAAAAGGCAAAACAAATGACTTTGGGTTTTGAAAAGACCAGGCCAAACGCGAAGAAAAAAAAGATAGGGAAAAAACATGGCACGAAAAAAGCAAAAAAATAGTGCCGTCGAAAAGAAACTCGTCGGAGTGGCCGACACGGTCATCACCGCCGCGCAGCGGAGCAAAGACCCCACGCTTGCGATACCCGTGCGCAGTCTCGCGAACATCAACTTCAACGAGAAACGGGGCATCATCGAGATGGGTCGTAGGAAACAGGCGCGCTCCTTTTTCAACGTCGGGATGGCCAAGAAGTTCATGCAGACAGTGCTGGTCGCCGATGCCCTCGCCGAGCTTCAGCGCTCGAACCTCACGACTTCTCTTAGGGAGATCTACTACCGCACCAAGCACACGATCAAGAACTCGCACGAAAACACCTTCGACAGCCAGAACGAATCCGACCCGCTGATCGAAGATCTGGAAGTCACGCTCGAATCCCTGCGGGAAGCGCTCCACGTGCGCGCCGAGAACTCCGGCACCGTCGTGGGACCGCTGGTATTGGCCGATGACGGCGACCGCGTGGACTGCGCCCGGCTGGGAAAAGGCGGCTATTCGGTCCCCTCCATCGTCGAGCCGGAGTATATTCAGATCACTCGGTGCACGGCCGATTTTGTTCTCCTTGTCGAAAAAGGCACCCAGTGGAACCGCCTCTCGGAAGATAAATTTTGGCGCAGATACAACTGCATCCTCCTTACGGGAAACGGGCAGCCGCCCCGCGGCGTCAGGCGCCTGGCGCGGAGGCTGCACGAGGACTACAAGCTTCCCGTTTATGTCCTGGTGGACAACGATCCCTGGGGCTATTACATCTATTCGGTCATCAAGCAGGGATCGATCAACCTCGCCTTTGAAAGCCAACGCATGGCCATTCCCAAGGCCAAGTTCATCGGCTTCTCCAGCGCGGACCCCGACCGCTACGGCCTCCCACGCAACGTCGGCATCAAGCTCAATGACAAAGACGTCAATCGAGCAAAAGAGCTGCTCAAGTATCGGTGGTTTCAGAAAAAGGCCTGGCAAGAAGAAATCAAACGAATGCTCTCGAGCGGTCTCAAGTACGAGCTGGACGCCCTCGCCAACAAGAACTTCCAGTATCTGACCAAGACTTACCTTCCCAAGAAACTCAAAGAGAAAGATTGGCTGGACTAGCCCCCGCGGACGTTTTCGTTTTTCGAGTACTGGCAGGATGAGAGGGACGAACTCCGTAAATCAAGATTCGACTCCTGAGGTAGGGCGAGGAATCGGAGTGAATCCTAAAAGTCACAACACAAGACGCGACCTCATTTATTTGTTCATTATCGCTTTGCTGGCCTGCCCGGTTACCGCAACGGGGCAAGGTCAGGGAAAATGGACAATCCGGACCCCACTTCCATCTCTACGAACCGAGGTGGTGGCGGCGCAGCTGTTGGGAAAAATTTTCGTGATCGGTGGGTTGGGTCAAGGTGGTGACCTTCTCGAAGAATATGACCTTAACAAAAATACTTGGCGTCGTCGTGCTTCCCTTCCGCGACCTCTTCATCATACAGGCGCGGTGGCAACCGGAGGAAAAATCTACGTTATTGGCGGATATATTTCTGGAAAGGGGCCCGTGGATACAGTCTATGTGTACGATCCTTTTGCTGATAAATGGCAGGCCCGGACACCTATGCCTACAGCACGAGGCGCTCTAGCTGTCGGCATCATCGATGGGAAAATTTATGCCGTAGGCGGTGTCGGTACGAACAAAAAAAACAGTAGCGCCAACGAGGCATTCGACCCCTTGACAGACCAATGGTCCAAGCGCGCCCCAATTCCAACACCAAGAGATCACTTGGCCGTTGGGGTTAGAGGCTCTAAGCTTTATGCCTTCGGTGGCAGAATCGATGGAAGTCATGCAAAGCACCTTTCGATCAATGAAGAATACGACTCAGCGCTCGACCGCTGGCGCAAACGCACCCGAATGCCTACGCGTCGGAGCGGCATTGCTGCGGCCTCGTTAGGAGGGAAAATTTTCGTCTTTGGTGGCGAAGCAAATTGGAAGACGCTCAATCTGACAGAGATCTACGATCCAGAAAAAGACACATGGAGCATCGGGGCCGCTATGCCCACGGCCCGCCACGGATTTGGCGTGGCCATACTGGGGCAAGAGATTTATGTTGTGTCTGGCGGACCTAAAGCCGGTGCAACGTATTCCTCAGTCAATGAAGTTTTTACACCCTATCGGAAAGCTCAACGACAAAGATGTCAACCGGGCGATTGCTTTAATTTCCAGTCGTGACACCATCCGGGCCGCTGCGAGTTAGGCAAGTCTGACACCACGCCCAGAAGTTCAATATTTCTGTAGCAGAGGAGAATCCATATGCGCTACGAGTTGTATTACTGGCCCGGCATACAAGGCCGCGGCGAGTTTGTCCGGCTTGCGCTGGAGGACGCCGGCACGGACTATCTGGACGTTGGTCGTCTCCCTAAGCGGGGCATTCCTGCTCTGATGCACTTCCTGGAAAGTCGCTCGGTAGAACA
>JAUXIP010000184.1 GCA_030620935.1 Deltaproteobacteria bacterium
GTTTGGCGGCGAGCAGATTTACCGCCAACCTGTTTAGAGTAAGGGATGTCGGAGAGAATTTTCGGTTGTGGAGGGTCAGAAGCCGATGGAGGTGTTGCTTCCGCACCCTGGAGGGTTTTCGTCACAGGACTGAGACAGAGTAGTAGCAGTAAAGTTAGCTCTGAAATTAAAGGTATGGTTCTAAAGACGCCCATCATCTTTCTGTTCCGGATACCGGAGAATTTGCAGTATTAGAACGCACTCTCTTTATGGTAGAGACAAATTTATAGGAATATTGTTATTTCTTCGGCTTCCTTAAAGGCCGGCGATCCTTCACTACCAGATCATACAATTCCTGTCTGACATTTTCCTCAACGACATTAGGTGAGGCGCCTATTTTTTCCGCGACGTCATGCTGATTAAAAATGAAGCCTTTCCAGACCTTCGGAGGATATGTCTCGAGGGGCAGGGCGAAACCTCCATGTGGGGCGCCGGTGGATACGACGGTATGGTGGCTACGCGAGCCGACTCCACGAAAGCTGTGACAATAGACGCAACCGTTGCGGTACGTCAAGACGTCGTAAACCTCTTTGGGTATGTTTCTCAGACGTTTAAGTGGGTCATCGTTAAACAATCGGAAACTTTCCGGAGTAAGGGCATAATGCGACGATTGCACCTGCAATTCCACTGGCGGTTCCTTCAAAAAGTGTATGAACGCCCCTAAAGGACGAGCCATCATGGGGGGGCGTGGGCCGGGCTTCCACGAATATTCACGCAACGCCCGGTAAAATACACCAAAGCGGAACAGATTCTTTTCCTCGTCAATGCCGATGACAATGACTGGTTTGTACGGTTCGACGTGTTTCCGGTCCCAGAACTGTTTTTCATCGTGAAGATTGGTAATAACAAGAAACCTGCCTTGCCCGATCTTTTTCTTTGGAAGTGAATCCAAATAGGAGAACAAATCGATAGCGTAGTAACGTTCCAAAGGCCACTCCCGCAATTCATATTTCATAGGACCATAGATAGGAAGCAACCTTTCCACAAATCTTCTATCGACGGGGAAAGAACGGATAAGCTTTTTATGACGCCAAAATGGGGCAGTCGAAAACGGCGGATTCAACCACCTGCGTTTTGAAGCTAATAAATCCTGGAGTTCTTCTGAGAGAGGCTCCACTTTGAGAAAATCCAGAACCAAGCTACGAGGCTCGCTGAATTCGCCGCTTAGTTCTACCATTGAAAAATGATCTCGGTCGGGGACAACATATTGTTCCACCTTTTGATGTCCTGTGGCGCGCAGCGCTGCAGCGAATCTTCGAGCATCGACGCGAAAACCATCGAAATCAGCTGAGCCGGCTAAAATCAAAAAAGGCGGAGTATCAGCTCGAACGTGTGTAATGGGAGAGGCGACTTTGGGAGCCTTCCCGTCGGCCCCGAACGTCTGGAGAATGGCTATTTTAGCCTCCTCGGAAGATCGCATTTGGTGAGAGAGATCGTATAGACCGCTGATGGCTATCACTCCCGCCAGAGATTTCGCCTTCACACCGTGCTTTGCCAGGTAGCGTGGGTCGAGGGTGATCAGAGCCGCAAGGTGAGCACCTGACGAGTGGCCGGCAAGATAGATTCTTTTCGCGTCATATCCGTACTGATCAGCTTTTCGAATCAAGTAAGCCACGGCTGCGGCGACATCTCGGGCTTCGGCGGGATGGCGATGTTTGGGCGCCAGGCGGAAGCGGACAAGTGCGACGGCGATGTTTCTTGCTGAAAGGACGTCGGCGATGGCCGGGCCGATGCGGTAATCGTCATCGGTGAACGTCCAGAAACCGCCGTGGATGAAGACGACTAACGGTGGTTTAGACTTTGTTTTAGCCGGTAGATATAGATCCAGGGTTTGGCGGCGAGGAGCCTTCGCGCCTGCATTGTCCACGTAAGGGATATCACGCTGGATTCTTGGTTTATCCCTTGCCGGTGTTTGAGCGGTAATCTCCGTATAAGGAATCCACCCCTGAAAAAAAGCAACAAATAACGCCAACACCAGCAGTATAGCAATGGCCGTGAATAAAGCGATGCGTTGCAAGCGCCGTTCCATCATTAAAACCTTACCTGCAGGGGGGAATCCCTGTCAAATCAGCCACTTCGTTTTTGTCCTTGACGACTTTCAGAGTCGGGCCTATTTTAGAGCTTTCTTTGGGGTAGGAAAATATCGGACAGAAGGAGAATGTCGGATCATGCTGGCAACGCGAATTCGACAGAAAGAGGGAACATTTTACTTTGTCGCCTACAAGGCGGCGGATCTACTCGACCGGGTGAGATTCACAAGCCGCTACTATTTCGAAGGAGAGACCATCGAGGCGGAAGACGCGGGGGACGACGATGTCGCGCGATTCATCGGCGGTATCGAGAAGAGCGAAAAGGCCTTTCAGCGCTTGCTCAATCGAAGAAAAGTCCGCCAGATCGTCAACTTCTATGAAACCGCGGTGAACCAGCCGTTGATTCCCGGTACCATTCTCCTTTTCACCGACGAGGTGCTCCGCTTCAGGCGGGCGGATTCCTCGGAGACCATAGGTCATCTGAGCGACCCGGAACAGAACTTTCTAATCATCGATGGGCAGCACCGATTGGCGGCGCTTCACTTCTTCCGCCAGAAGCATCCTGACCTGACGGAAACCATCGAGGTTCCGTGTGTTCTCTTCGACGGCAAGAGCGCCGATTTCGCCACGGAGATGTTCGTCGTCATCAACTCGACCCATACGAGAATCAACAAATCCCATCTGGTGGATCTCTACGAGCGGGTCTCCTGGGAGACGCCGGAGAAGAAATTCGCCGCCAAGGTCGTCAACCGGCTCTATGACGAGACGGACTCACCGCTCCGCTACAGGATCAACCGTTTGGGAGGGCGGAGCGGCCAGGCAAAATGGATCCTCCAGTCGGAGATGTTCAACGAGCTCCATAAAGTCGTCCAGACCCATAAGAGATTCTTCAGCGACAGATTTCAGATGAGGTCGGATTATGCCTATGCCCTGGTGCGCGACTATCTGAAGGCGGTGCGCGAAGTCATGGAAGCGGTCTGGGGCGAGAACGATAAGTTCATGTTCACCCGGGATGTCACCCTCAAGGCTCTGATCCGTGTCCTCGGCAACCTCCTTTGGGACAAGAAGCTGATGCAGGCCTGGGAGGATGAGCGCTCGCCGAAGGTCTTTTTGGACCTCTTGAGACCTTGGTCCGAAATGTCTAGAGAATTCCGCGCCGAGGGATTCTACGAGCGCTTTCCCGCCAAAGGCCAGGTCGAGCGCGTGCGGCGTATCCATATGAAGCTCATCCAACAGATAGAGAAGGCATGATTTTCTAAGTGGGGTTCAAAGGTTCAAGGGTTTAAACGTTTAAGGTAGGAACTGAACTCTTGAACCTTGAGCATTTGAACTAAGGCTGCAGAAGAGTAGTGAAACTATAACGGCTAAATATTTCGAGAACCCAGAAAAAGTAATGAGATGGGGAGATTTTTCATCGACTCAGGCAATGTAAAATCATAAGACCCGGGAGGAACGAGGACAATGGTAAAAGACAAATCGAGTGATCCGGTTGTTATTGAGACCGCTGGGATGCGGATAACGGTGAACTATAGGCATAGCGGCGGTGATGAAGGGCTGACGTTTGATATCACCACGGCGGGCGAAAAAGAAGGAGGGGCGAGAATTCTCCGCTTCGACTGTTTCAAAAAGACGCCGCATTATCACATCGGCCCGTCAGGGAAAAATAGCGTCCACGATATGAAAGATGAAGGTATCGAGGACCCGCTTGGCTGGACTTTGGATCAGCTTAAAACCCGACTTCCCTCAATGGTCACGGAAGCAGGCTATGGAGAAATCGCCAAGATGATCGACCAAGAGGCTATAGCGAATAGTCTTTCCCGGGTTGAGAAGGATATATTCGCTAAAATTTGATCGAAGCGTCGAAAAATCCGGGGGACCTTCGCAGTCCCACTGTTCTTGTTCAATGTAAACCCCGCCTCTTGAGGCAGGCACAAAGCCGATGGGGTTTCCAAAGGGGAGGAGCGGCAGCGATCCTCTTTTGGTCAAACACGGGGATTCAAACTCCGTGTTCGATATAACTTGATTTTCTTCTTAGGCCCGTCTCCGCCGGCTCTCTTTAGTCAAAGCAATTCCCCACCGGTCTACTGGTCCACAAATACCTGCCGATGCTGTTTGGTGACACTTCCAATAACAGGGCCTATCATATCAGGATCGACCAGAGTGAAGGATTTCTTAACTAATCCCGGAAAGCGTTGTTGGATACCCTTTCGCACTGCCACCCGGCCGAAGGTGGTAATTTTGGTCTGTCCTTCCTGAGAGAGTGCCCAGTCGATGTAAAGCGCTGCCGCATGGGGATGAGGCGCGTGCCGGACCAGCATAATAACGTTGGGCTTCGCCATATAGGGATCGAGAATGGCCCAACTGATCGGCGCCCCCTTCTCCTCAAAGTCCAACACCGAATGACCATGGAGGGCAATACCTACGGGTCTTTCGCCTGCTATGACGAGTTGGGTCTGAAGCGTCCTTCCCCGCCGCATGGAGAGGTCCTGCTGGGCAAGCTTTTTCATATACGCTAGACCTTTTTCCCTCCCAAAGTGTGAGAGTAAGCCGGCAAACCACTCAAAGTCGTCAGTATCCAGAAGCATTTTCCCTTTCCACTGGGGATCCAACAGATCCTCATAGCTCTGAGGCACCTCGTTGCGTTTGACCTGACCGATATTGTAGCCAAGGACAATCGGGACAACATAAAGGGGAGTGAAGTATCCTTCTCGATCTACGTAAGCTTTAGGAAAAGACCTTCTCTCCGGCGAAAAATATGGATCTATAATACCCTGCTTTTTTTCCTGATACGCAGTTGCAGAAAGGGCACTGAGGACATCGACTTGATGCCTGCCGGCTCGAAATTCAGTTCCGACTTTCGTCGCCTGCCTCTGCCCCGATACCCGAAAGGCGGTGACTTTAAGAAAGGGATATCGCTTACGAAACAGTTGGGTAAAAGGAGATAGTTGGTCCTGGCGCATGGAACTATAGACTACCAAGTCTCCTTCGGCCTTGGCTCCGTTAATCAGAGCCTTCGTTCTTGCCTCGGGTGCGAGTTTATTCAGCTTTGCCAGGATCTGTCCGGCGGTTTCCTGAGCTGAGGCTCCCTGAACGGCGATTAAGCTGAGAGCTA
>JAUXIP010000123.1 GCA_030620935.1 Deltaproteobacteria bacterium
ATTTAGTTCCAATACTGCTGAGCGCCTATTACACCTTCGTAACGGACGCTTCATCAAAGTAAAAATCGCTTATAGCGGTTCTGCTAGCGTTTTCTCTCGTTACATTATTCACCGCAGGTCTTAACACTCACCCACTTGCTTACTCCGCACAGAGAGATTGCAAAAAGCCGATCACTTCAGGGATCATCTCTTCCCATTCTTCGTTCTGAGGGTCAAAAGAAAGGCGGCCGTCGGGGGAGAGGCGATACTGGTTTTCATTCTTATTGATAAGCTCGAGGAGTCGCTCTATCTTGACCGGCGACTCGGGATGGAAGAGCAAGGAGACCCTGCCGTCGTTAAAGCTGATCTGCTGCACGAGATGATCTTTTAAAACCTTGCGCAAATCCATGACGCGGAAGAGGTTCTCTACTTCCAAGGAAAACGGACCATAGCGGTCTTTCAACTCCTCTTTGAGTTCTTCCAGTTCTTGACGGCCTCGGAAGTTTGCCAGCCGCTTATAAAACAGAAGTCTCTGGTTCGTATCGGGAATATATTCCTCTGGGAAATAGGCGGGAATTCCCAGCCGGATCTCCGGCTCGATGGTCGGCTCCAGAGTTTCTCCCTTTAGCCCCTTGACTGCCTCCTGCATCATCTGGGTATAGAGTTCGAATCCGATCGCCGTGATATGGCCCGATTGCTGCCGTCCCAAGAGATTGCCTGCGCCGCGGATCTCCAAGTCATGCAAGGCAAGCTTGAAAGCCCCGCCCAGTTCGTCGAGCTCCTGAAGGGCTTTCAGTCTTCGCTCGGCGTCGCGCGTGATGATCTTCTCGCCGGGAATTAACAGATAGGCAAAGGCGCGCCGATGGGAGCGGCCTACACGCCCGCGGAGCTGATAGAGCTGGGCCAAGCCGAACTTGTCGGCTCGGTTGATGATAATGGTATTGGCATTGGGAAAATCGAGTCCCGATTCAATAATAGCGGAGCATATCAATAGCTGCGTCCGGTTCTCCAAAAAATCCACCATGACCTTTTCCAGCTCCCGCGGCCTCATTTGCCCATGAGCGACGGCAATCCTCGCCTCCGGAACCAGATCGGACAGCTTCTGTGCCATGCGGGAGATGGTCTCAACTCGATTGTGGAGAAAAAAGGCCTGACCTCCTCTCTGGATCTCGCGCAACACCGCGTCCCGAACAACTCCGTCGTCGTACTTCGTAATGTAGGTGTGGATCGCCAAGCGATCCAAGGGCGGAGTTTCGATTATGCTCAGGTCGCGGATCGCGATGAGCGACATATGAAGGGTCCGCGGGATCGGAGTCGCCGTCAGGCTGATCACATCCACGAGGTGGCGCAGCTTTTTGAGCCTCTCTTTGTGGGCGACGCCAAAGCGATGCTCTTCATCGATCACGACCAGCCCCAGATCCTTGAACTGGACGTCTTTTTGCAGCAGCCGGTGTGTTCCGATAACGATATCCACGAGCCCCTTGGCCAAGTCTTGAAGGACTTTCTGGTTTTCCTTCGGAGTCAAAAAACGGTTCAGCATCTCAATCCTGACAGGATAGCTTTGGAAACGATGGCGAAATGTCTGAAGATGCTGCTGGGTCAAGACCGTCGTGGGGGCCAGGAGAGCCACCTGCTTCCCTCCCATCACGGCGAGAAAAGCGGCCCTCAAGGCTACTTCGGTTTTTCCATAGCCAACGTCGCCACAAATCAAGCGGTCCATCGGCTTCTTTCTCTGCATGTCTTCCAGCGTATCTTCGATGGCCCGCTCCTGGTCGGCTGTTTCTTCGAATTCAAAAGAAGCTTCAAACTCCCGATAGAGATGGTCCGGAGGGGAACAAGCGTTTCCTCCATGCACCTCGCGCGCGGCATATACCTCCAGCAGCTCGTGCGCCATGGCGAGGATCGATTGGCGAGTTTTCGCCTTGACCTTTGCCCAAGAGGCCCCTCCGAGCCGGTCCAGCGTCGGTTGGGCGCCCTCCCCTCCGATATATTTCTGAACCAGATTGATCCGATCAACGGGTAAGTAGAGCCGATCGTTTCCCTCGTATTCCAAGTGGAGAAATTCCCCCTCAACCCCTGCTACTTTGAGAAACTTAAGACCCCGGTAGATACCGATTCCATGATCGAGATGGACAACGTGGTCATCCTGCTTGAGCTCACTCAAGCTCGTAATGAAGTGGCTTGGATATTGTTTCTTGTATCCCGTCGGCTGTCCCCTCTTAGCGGAGAAAATCTCGTCCCAGGTAATCAGAACGAAGCGCTCTTCGGGTAGCCGAAATCCCTGGGTCAGCCCCCCTACGAGAACACCCCGGTTCAGATTCTCGCCCGACCGCACCCGCGAAAAGGGACCATCCAAAAGAGGCAGGTCTACTTCATAGTGGGATAGCAACTCCCTGAGCCGGGCGGCATCTCCCCGGGTGGGAGAGACGACAAAAACCTTCTCTTTGTCCCACTCCTTGAGGCGCGCCGCGAGAGGGGCGAGAGAAGGCTCTTTTCTCTGCAACGAAGAGATCTCGTGGCGAATATCGGTATTGAGGTACGATTTTACTCTGATGAAGGATTCGGAGGATTTCCCTCTCGGTGACATGACGTCCAGTGACTCGCTACGAAGCCTAGGAAATGAGGCGAGACCCTCCCACAATTCCTTTTCGCTTAAATAGAGCTTCTCTACCGGCGCCGCGAGCCGGCCGTCTTCTTTGGCCTTGGCCCCTCTCTCCCAGGTCAGCCGCTCAAACTGTTCCACTTCCACCTCCACCTGAGCGGCTTGATCCAGCCAGAGCAAAGTGTCGGGAGGCAGATAGGAAAAAAAAGAAGAGAGAGCCGGGTAAAAATAGGGGACGAAAAACTCCATCCCCGCAAAGGGTATTCCATCCTTGAGCGATGCCAGGACCGAGTTTTTTTCCTTGCGCTCCACCTCCAGCTCCTCAGCCCTTCTCTCGATCTCCCTCGCAAATCCGTCCATTCGAGCGCGCTTTAGAGAGAATTCTCGGACCGGCAGAAGTAGTAGCTCCTGGTGATGGACTAAAGAACGCTGGGTGGATGGGTCGAATTCGCGAATCGATTCCAGCGTCTCATCACAGAATTCAAGTCGCATCGGACGCGAATAGGCGGGAGGAAAGATATCTATAATCCCTCCTCGAACGCTGAAGTCGCCCCTTTCCTCCGCCAGGGGAACATTCTGGAATCCCCATGTCAGGAAATGATCCAGCAGGCTCTCGCGGACAAGCTCTTGGCCTGCTACGAGATAGAGGTAGGATTGCTTCAACGCCTCCCTGGGCAAGACCCTCTGCATCAATGCCGCCGGAGTGGAAACCAGGATCGGCGCGGTCCCTTCCAAAAGGTAATAGAGTCCTTCCAACCGGGCCGCTATATTGTCCGGATGAGGCGAAAGCCTCTCAAAAGGGAGAACCTCCCACGAGGGGAAAAAATGAAGCCGTTTTTTGAGCGGAGACGGATCCCTTTCCTCTTCCAAGAAAAAGGCCAGGTCGAGAAAAAGGTTCTCGGCCTCACGGGCCGTCGGCGCAACGATGAGTAGGGGCTGGGATTTTCCCTGAGCGATAAGGGAGAGAAAATAAGCTCGGGCCCCGCCCTGGAGACCATGCACCCTCGTCTCCCCTCTCCACTTTGCCTGGAGAAGAGAGTCGACTTTTTCTTGCAAAGAGGAGGAAGTCATTAGAAGAAGATGAAACGAAGCAAACGGATCTTGGGAATCTGCTCTTGCACTTTGCCGCTATCGGTCTCGGCCTGTTTGGCCCAGGCTTCCATGGTTTGAATCAAGTCCTTTACTCTAATCCTAAGGTAGGTCGGCTGGTAATTCTCGAGCCGGATGAGAGCCTGATAAATCATGCGCACTGGTCCTTTGACCTCGTCGAAGTCTCGAAAGAGTCTGAAAGCCGCAGCTAGTCCGATGAGCCCTTCGAGAAATGCTTTGTGTTCCTCTTCAGCCTGGAGATAAAAGTCCTCCAACTGCTCATGAGATTCGAAAAAACGGCCGACATTAAACAGACGTATGCCCTGTCGGAGCCGAGCATCCATACAAACGTCAAGTTATCAACTCGCCTTTAACCCCTCAAGGCTGGGTCGGCTCTATGTGGTTCCTCGGGAGAAACCTTCCGGCCTGAGCCAATAGGTCTCTTACTCGAGGACCACCACCCCGTCCCCTTGGTGTGGGTTCTCCCCTGGTCAGGGCCTGCCTCCAACCTCCTCGTCCCTGTGTCTCAGCCCTTCAGGTTCCCACCCTTCGGAACCGGTTCGACCTTGGGAGGGCGCAGGGGGCCTGTTCCGAAGAAAGGGAGACGTCCGACACGAAAGCACCTTGAGGGAAATGAACCTACCAGGTTAGGCAGTTAGGGGCAGAGAAGTAGAGGTTCATCGGCTCCCGCTGAGGAGCAGGCCCCCTGCGCCTCTCTGGAGCACCACACTTTTTACTCTAGAGCCAGCTGCGTCTTAGTAAGGCAAGGTGTGTCGACGAAAGGCACGGAGGGGCGCCTGCCGGGGGTAGGCTGCGTTTTTGCGGAAGGGTGGAGACGAAAGGGAAGTTAGGAGGGATAACCTCAGGAATGTATTTCAGCGCTGAAAAGTCTCGCTGTTCTGACCGGCTCGCGGCCTAAGAGCTCTCTCAAGACTTGAGAACGTACCTTTCGCTTGATCAAAAGTCTCCCTGGCGCTTTGAATGGCCACTCGTAGCCTCTTTACCTCCTAACGCCAGCGGCGGACAATTTGGTCTTCTTTAAAAAGCTCCGGATAATCGTAGCCGTGTCTCATAAGCTCTCCCAGTCACTTCTGTTCAGCTAAAAAGCAATTAATGTGCCGACCCGAAGAGAATAGAAAGGTCCGTAAATAAACGGGAATTTAAGGGCTCGGTGGTGACGTCTTTTGTCATTTTGCCATTCCCCGCACTAGGAAAGGGCATAGTTGACACCTAAAATTTCCCTTCGATCATAAAGGAATCATCAAACCTAAAGGGCGCCCTCTCATCCCTTCGCTTCAGTGCCTCTCGGGCAGCATCGAAACTCGCTTCGCTCCCTCAGTGTCCCCAAAAAGTACACTGAGCTAAAGCAAAGGACTTTTTGGGGTGGAAGCCTGTCCTGGCAGGGTCGCTGCGGGAGGCCGTGGAGCAAGGGAAGCCTGAAGCCCTTCCCGGCAAGGTTCTATTTGCTCGGCCCTCAATTCTTGGACGCAAACCGATTGTAAAAAGGGATTGACCAAAACGAAAAAATAGGGTTTAATTTAACCCTAAAATATCCAACCATAAATAGACTGCCAGGCGAGGGTAATGAGCACGGCAAAGGCTCCTGGCATCTACGGTTAAATTAAAATGAAGAAAATCCTTATCGTTGATGACAGTCCCACGGTGCTTACGATGATGTCGGCTGTCCTGAAGGGAGCCGGCTATGATGTCGTGACCGCCGGAAAAGCCGCCGACGGACTTGACAAAGTCAAGGACTGGAAACCCGACTTGATTTTACTTGATGTCATACTGCCCGACGAAACAGGTTTTAGCCTGTTGGCGAAACTAAAAGCTGAGGAATCGAGTAAGGATATCCCGATAGCCATGCTCACCGCCCGGGACAGCCGCGAAGATATCGCCAAAGGAACCGAGCTCGGAGCGATAGGCTACCTGGTTAAACACTCCACCATGCCCAAGGTATTGCTGGAAAAGGTCAAGGGTTGGATCGGAGAATGATTCCAATCCTCAGCTCCCGCCGTCAAAAGAGCCTGACACGAAACGTGGAGTTTTAGCGCTATTAAAAGAGTCCCAACTGACTCGTCGGGCAGCAGAAATGTTTTGTTGAAAGTTCCGGCCACCTTTTTTGAATCCCGGCTTTCTTGCACGCCACACGGAACAGCTCAGCCATTTGCTCGGCAAAGATCCCTTCGCCCTTCATCCGGCTTTTGAAATTGGGGTCATTCAGTTTCCCACCCCGAATGGCGCGAACCCGATTGAGAACCTTCTTTTTCTTCTCCGGATAGTGTTGCTCGAGCCAATCTTCAAACAGCGCCTTGACCGCGTGCGGCAACCGCAAAGCAACGTAGCCGGCAAATGAAGCGCCGGCCTCCACGGCGGCCTTAGCGATGGCCGGTGCCTCTGAATCGGTCAGGCCCGGAATCATAGGAGCCTGGAGGAATCCCACTGGAATTCCCGCCTCGGCAAGAGCAGCGATCGCCGCTAATCTCTTGACTGGCCGGGATGCGCGTGGCTCCATCGCCGCCGAGAGCTTCGCATCCAAAGTAGTCATCGAAACAGTCACCGCTGCACACTGATAGCGTCCCAATTCGGATAAAATGTCGATATCACGCGTCACCAAATAGTTCTTTGTGATGATGACCACCGGATTGCGGAATTCCAATAGTATCTCCAGGCAGCGGCGCGTGATCTGGAGTTTCTTCTCAACCGGTTGGTAGCAGTCGGTCACCCCGCTCATCGCAAGGACCTGCGGCTTCCATCTAGGACTGGATAATTCTTTGCGCAAAAGTTCCGGCGCATGCTCCTTCACCATGATCCTGGTCTCAAAATCCAGTCCGGCCGAGAAGCCGAGATATTCATG
>JAUXIP010000176.1 GCA_030620935.1 Deltaproteobacteria bacterium
TGGGTCGTGCTCGTGATTGTTGGAGTTTACGGAGTCACCACCACGGCTGATTCCGCGACCAGTACCGCCGGTGTGGTCGCAGCAGCGGAACCGAGATACCTTGGCACTACGATGGCCATGCATTCTCTCATCGGCTTCATGGGTGGCTTTGTCGGGCCGATTGTATTCGGCATCGTCCTGGACATTGCCGGCGGTAAAATGGTAGGGCATGCTTGGGGGCTTGCCTTCACCGTAATGGCTGTAATTGTGATGATGGGGCTGTTAGCTGTCATGAGAATCGGACGCGACCTGAAACCACAGGTATAGCTACGATGTTCAAGGAGGTTGTCCAGTGGAGCGGTGAGTCCTCTGCCGCACTATCGCACTTAGGTATCCGGATCAGGGCGCCGGAGGTGGGGCGGAACATTTACGGAATTAGCAGCACCTTGCCCGTGGTTTTCCTGCTTTCCAGCTGGCGGTGTGATTCAGCTGCCTCGGCTAAAGGAATCGTCTGGGAAATCCGGAGTTTCAACTCTCCGGATGTGATCCAGTTAAAGAGATCGTTGGCTCGCTGGAGTAATTCTTTTCGGTCAATCGTATAGTGGGCTAGACTAGGACGGGTCACGAAGAGGGACCCTTTGCCCGCTAAAGTTGCCAGGTTAAAGGGTGGAACCGGCCCGCTTGACGCCCCAAAGAGGACCATATATCCTCGTGGCCTCAGGCAGTCGAGGCTTTTCTCGAACGTATCCTTTCCCACGGAATCGTAAACCACATGCACCCCAAGATCCTTCGTTAACCTTTTCACCTCTGCTGCAAAATCAGTTTGATTGTAAAGAATGACTTCGTCCGCGCCCGCCTCCTTTGCCAGACGTGCCTTTTCCTCGGTCGAGACCGTGCCATAGACTGTAGCTCCTAAACGCTTTGCCACTTGAATGAGGAGCAATCCAACACCGCCGGCGGCCGCGTGGATCAACGCCCTTTCTCCCTTTTTTAGGGCATAGGTGGTGTGTGTGAGGTAATGGACGGTCATGCCCTGCAGCATGGCTGCCGCCGCCGTTCGGGTGTCAAGGTCTTTTGGAAGAGGGACTAACCTCCTGGCGGGCAACACGGCATACTCGGAGTAGGAGCCCGGCACCATAGCATAGGCCACACGATCTCCCTTTTTGACCTCGGTAACATCCGCACCGACGGCATCGACCACACCGGCCGCTTCCCTCCCGAGCGTGAACGGCAGCTCCATCGGGTAGAGGCCGGTACGCTGATAGATGTCGATGTAGTTTAAGCCGATGGCATCTATTTTAACCCGGGCCTCTCTTGCACCCGGTTCCGGAACAGGCAGATCTTCGTACTTTAAAACGTCAGGTCCTCCAAACTCATGCACACGAATCGCTTTCATCAGTCCTCCTTTTCAGACTAGCCCCCATGTCCGGCGCATCCACCATTCACAAGCCAATAGAAAGAGAATAGGTAAGAAGGTCCAGAGCGTGCTCCACAAGGGGATCTGGCGTCTCTCAATGATCTCAGAGGGGGCAAGACTCTCCAGCTTTGCTTCGATAAGGTCCAGGGTTTTCTCGTTCCATTGGGATATCGGTATATACTCTCCCTGACTGCCGGCGGCAATTTGCTTAAGAAGGTCCGGCCGGGGTCTCCCGTCCTCTCTCTCCCCGTAAGGAATAGCAACGGAAAATTGTTTTCTGTCCTTTCCAAGAATCTTCCCGTTAAGCGATGCCTCCGCTTCCAGCCGGTAGGGGCCTTCGCTTGTGGGTGTGAATTCCGCACTGTAATCTCCCTCTTTTGTTTCCGGAGTGACTTCCAGGGGAATGGGTTCCCCCTCAGGGCCGACGACCCTGAGTTGGAGTTTAGCATGGGCGGCCGGGGTGAAATCGTCCTTCAGGACCTGAACTATGAATTTCATTTTTTCTCCAGGTTCCCTGGAACCACCGATTAGTCTTATCCGTACCTGCTCAAATGAGGGCTCTTGGGCGAGCCAACGTACGGCTTGTCGAATAAGCTTTAAGTGATTTTGGGGGCTCTCTTTTTTCCCAACGGCGATAAAGTTCCAACGCCAAAAGTCATCGCTCATGAAGGCCAAGGTGCGCCCCTTACCGAACCTTCCCAAGGTCAAGAGCGGAGATCCCTTGCCAGCGCCATCCGGAGAGGCCAACAGGAGAACCTCCCCCTTGGCTCGAAAGACCTTGTTAAAGCTTGTCAGGGGAGGCATCTTTTTCCATGCCTCTTCGTTGGCACTGGGATCGGGCAGCAAACGAGTAATGGGATGGGCTTTGCCCGTGGCTGTCAGAATCCCACGCAGGTGTGTTTCTGTTTGAAAGCTTCCTTTGCCGTCCAGTTCGACCGGCAAAACCTCACGCAGCGGGTTGTTCCAATAACCTCCGCTGTCAAAGGAGCGTATGCCTCCCAGCATAGCGAATCCCGCCCCTTCCCGGACAAAATCTCTAACCTTTTCAAAGTGGCGACTGTTGAAGTAGGAGCGGTTGGAAAAATTATCGAAGATGACCAGGTCGAAGTTTTTGAGCTCTTCTGAAAAGATCTCGTTGATGGGGAAGGGGATGAGGCTTAGCTGGGTGTCCGGAACATCAACGAAGTCGGTGGGGGTTCTGAGAAAAACAAAGGAGACGAGATCGACAAAGGGGTCTTGCTTGAGGGCTATGCGCAGGAAGCGATAGTTCCAAGAGGGGGAACCGGAGAGGGTGAGAACTCTGATCTTATCGCGCTGGACATCGATCTTAAATCCTTTTTGATTATTGTGGGTGATCTGTTCTCCTGCCTGGGGCGGGATACTGAGGTTGAAGCTGTGGGCGCCGACTTCCTTTGGGGTGTAGGTAAGGGTTATCCGTTTCTCGAAGTTATCGTTTTCGATCTTTATGGAACGGCTGGAGACTAAATTTTTGCGTCGGTTGAAATAGAGCGGGACGGTTTTACCGCTAAGGCCGTAAGCTTGGATAGTAAAGTCGAGCTTTACCTCCCTTCCCCGAAAGGCAAACTGAGGGACCCTGAGATCGGCGATACGGAGGTCTTTATAGCCTTGGACTTCGCCTACTCCGACCGTGAAGATCGGGTGAGGGTACGATGGGAAATCATCCGCGGTTCTTTTCTCCCCGTTGGCTATGCCGTCGCTAAAGAGAATAATTCCCCCATGAGTTCCGATATCCCGCCCGGCCTCCGTTAAAATCTCGGAGAGTCGGGTGCCCTTGCCTTGAGTTGTGAGTTGGGGAATGGCTCCGAGTCCAATCGTTTCGAGACCTGTGCCGAATTGGACCAACCGGAGGTCATAGTCCCGCGCCAGCCTCCGGATCAAGGGCTCTTTCCCCTCCAAGAGTTTTTCCTTAACGAGATCGATCCGCTTCTTTACGCCGCTCCGGTTTTGTCCTGTTTCTTCTGGGTTTGCGGCAAAGTTCATGCTCTGGGAAGTATCCAGGAGCACCGTAAGCGGGCGACGCAACTTGGTGACGTTTTGTTCTACCAGACCGGGACCGAGCAGGAAAAATATCAGTAAGGCGTAGACCAGCCCTCTTAGAAAAACTAAGAAACAGCTCTGATACCACTTCAGACGTTGCTTTAGGCTAATGAACTGATAGATCAGGAGGGTCCCCATGATCAGGGCGATGAGTAGGATGATCCACCAGGGAAGGGAGCCGGTAAAATATAGACTATCCATTTTTTTATCTAGTGAGTCTCCTCCGGATAAAAGGGACGTGGATCAGGTCCTCTTTATAATTTTCCGTCATGGCGTAAAGGATCAAATTGATCCCGAGGTGAAAAGCGTCCCTCCGTTGCTGCTCACCTCCAGGGATGCATGGGTTGACCCAGTTCCCCAGTGGATCCCTCTCCCAGGCGCCACCAAGGTTGTTTTGACAGTAAATCACAGGGGTCGAACTCCCCACACTGATCCCTTCGAGGTAGGCTTGGACCAATCTCA
Source organism: Deltaproteobacteria bacterium (assembly GCA_030620935.1). Next base: position 3,917 of record JAUXIP010000176.1, read on the forward strand.
TGCCTCCGATTCTTCTGAGGAGATAGTAACTCCTGAGTGCCGCATGCCCGGAAGGTATTCGCCTGAACTCTCTTTTAGGAAAGACCCTTTTAATCTCCCGGCGAAAGCTCTTGTCAAAACCATATCCCGGCTGGCCCAGGGCATTGTCGGCTAAGAGAAATCCCCCGTAAGAGAGAAATCGCCTTAGAATTTCAATCTCTTCTTCGGTAAAAGGCTCAAAGTCATATTTACCGGTTATGTATAAGAATGGGTAAGAGAATAGATTTCGATCCGTAAGGCTGACCTCGGTTCTGGTGACACTCGGCTCAAGACTGGTCCGGCGTCTTACCTCTTCCATGAGGGGAACAATCGCCAGGGGGTGTGGATCCCAATCCCCCCCTCGGTACTTGAGCTGGGCAAAGAAGAACTGGAGGGGACGTCTCCTTCCTTCCCTGAGTTGGTTTGCTCGAACCCTACCCGGCCGAAGCGCGTAGCCTAGGAACAGGCTATACGAAAGGATGCGGATGAACTCTCTCCTATTCATAGATTCGTTGGGACAGCCAACCCTCCGAGACTAAGGTTATGATAAGAAGGGCCAACAAGGGAAGAGAGAGGTCCATCCTGCTCCCTCCCTTTTGGAGAGTTTCCAGGGGGATAACTTCCGTGTTGATCGGGTGGAACTTTGTTTTCAGATCCCGTTCGTCAATGGTTTCGAGACGGGATTCGAGAAAGGGGGAATTGACCGGATAAATTTTCGGAGCATTTTCTTGTGCGCTAACTGGATTGACGGAGGCAGGCAAGGAGAGCCGATAAATTCCCGCAAGATCGTTTTCTCGAAAAGTTGCCGAAGAGTTTTTCCCGTCCGTGGCCAGGACAACCTCTCTTTTCCTACGGCCCGGTTTGATCACGGTCAAGCTTTTTCCAACATAGGCCGGTGGAAAGGAAAATACTTTAGGACTTCCTGCCGTAATGCCCGGATCCAATCTCCCTCGATTGCTACCGGAAAGGTAGCTGATCAAGGAGCGGAGTAGGGGAAGATAGGCGGTTTTCAGAGGTAAGTCGCTCCAGTCCCGGTCTGCAGCCGTAGTGAAAAGGAGGATACGTCCTCGGCCGATCTTTTTTTCAAGCAGGAGAGGGTCGCCGTTAGACAAAGTGATAAGAGCAGAATTGTCGGAGAGATCGGTGCGAATATAACCCCGGACCCGAATTGATTTAACAGATTCATCCAAGATGCGGTTCGCAAAACCACGAAGGGCGGGATGAGCAACGTCCACCTTACCGACCTTTGCCCATGGTGAATCTGAGAAAATTATATTGTCTTTAATCTCAGCCGGGAGGATAGGCGGCAAAGAGTGAAAGAGCTTCCGATTGTAGTTCTCCTTTTGAATACGGTCCCCAAGGAAGAAGAGCAGTCCCCCTCCTTGGCGAATGTATTCCCTAAGCCTGGGAAGGACCACATCCGGGATCGCCGGCACATTACAGAA
>JAUXIP010000418.1 GCA_030620935.1 Deltaproteobacteria bacterium
ACGTTTAAGTTCTTCGTAACTAGAAGTCATAGCTGGGCCGAAACTCAATGCAAATTTGGTTAGAAAAGACAGAATCCAGAAGCCAGAATTCAGAAGGCAAAATGGTGGGAGGGGATTCTGGATACTGACCTCTGACCACTGAATTCGCTTTATCAAGCATTTTCATTTTTGACTTCCTCAAATGCTTTTAGCGCCTGATGGAGATGCTCATGTTTATGGGTTGCCATTACGGTGATCCGCAAACGGGCCGTGCCCGGTGGAACCGTAGGCGGACGAATGCCGTGGGCAAAAACTCCCTTTTGCAACAACCGCTCCGAAAAGCTCATGCACTTTTCCGCATCTCCGATGATCAGGGGCAGAATCTGACTCTGACTCTGCCCTAGAGAAAACTCCAGTTTCAGCAATCCCTCTCTGATCGCACGGCAATTATGCCACAGAGCAAGCCGTCTCTGTGGCTCCTTATATAAAAAATCGATGGCGGCAATCGCCATAGCCATCACCGCCGGCGGAAGAGAGGTGGTAAAGATAAAACTTCGGCACCGATTGATGAGCAAGTCGCACAGCGCTTGGCTTCCCGCAACGTATGCCCCAAAACCGCCCAGGGCCTTGCCCAGAGTCCCCATTTGAAGAAAGACGCGCTCCCCCAGACCCAGCTTGGCCACAACACCTGCGCCGTTCGGGCCGAAGACGCCGGTCGCGTGCGCTTCGTCAACCATCACCAGCGCCCCGTGCCTCTCCGCTAGATCGACGATCTCTCCCAGCGGCGCCTCGTCTCCATCCATGCTGAAGAGCGTTTCTGTAACGATGAGCTTTCGACTTCCGGCAGGCGCTTTTTTCAGCTCCTCCTCCAGGTATGCCAGGCCGAAGTGTGGATAGATCACGGTCCTTGCACGTGAAAGGCGGCAACCATCGATGACGCTTGCGTGATTCAGGGCATCGCTGAAAACAACATCCCCTTCATTAACGAGAGTCGAAATGACGCCGACATTGGCCTGAAAGCCAGAGTTGAAAACCAGCGCCGCCTCAGTCCCTTTGAGCGCGGCGATTTTGTTCTCCAACGCTTCGTGTAGCTCCATATTCCCCGAGATCAGCCGTGAGGCACCCGACCCGCAGCCATAGCGGTCGATCGCCTGTTTTGCTGCCGCGGCCAGCGCCGGATGATCGGCCAGCCCCAGATAATTGTTGGAGCAAAAATTAAGCACCTCCCGGCCGTTAAGGATGAAAGTCGGGCCTTGCGCTCCTTCGACGAGACGCAGCTTGCGATAGAGTCCCTGCGCCTTGAGCTTTTCCAGCTCGGCTTGAATGAAATCTACCATCGTCTTACCTGAGACCGCCGGAAACAAGAATGTATGCAAGGCATGGTTTCGATGTCAACCAGCCTGTTGAAAAAGGCCTACCTGCCGCCCGCGTCTTGCTCGCGCGCCGCGCGACTATCTTAACTTGGACCTTTTTGACCAGGCTGGCAACGGAGTTTTTCGACACTTTGCAAAATGCACTTGTCAGCCAACCCACCCTTCGCATAGAATTCTAACCACATGATTGTGCGACTTAAAGATCCGTTGGGAAAGGGGATCTCGGGCCACTGGGTCCACGCAGAAGAGAGCCCTAAGCGGGTGCGCGTGATCTTCAGCGGAGAGACTATCGCGGACAGTAAGCGGCCGATTTTGCTTCGGGAAGCGGGCTGTTTGCCCGTTTATTACTTCCCGCAAGAGGATGTCCGGATGGATCTCTTGGCTCCAACTGATCACCGGACCACCTGCCCCCACAAAGGTGATACTTCTTACTGGACTATCCGGGCGGGCGGCACGACTGCGGAAAATGCTGCATGGAGTTACTTGAGCCCTTCACCCGAGTGCTCTGAGATCAAGGGACACCTGGCGTTTGAGTGGAAAAAGATGGGCGGCTGGTATGAGGAAGAGGAGGAAGTCTTTGTGCACCCCCGCGACCCCTATAAGCGAGTCGATGTCCTTCACAGCTCACGGCACGTTTTAATTACGATTGACGGCCAAACCGTCGCCGAGACACGTAGACCGTGCCTTGTCTTTGAAACCGGCCATCCGGTACGCTACTACATCCCGAGGGAAGACGTCCGGATGGAGTTCCTCGAGCGGAGTCCTACATCGACCCGTTGTCCGTACAAGGGAATTGCATCCTACTGTTCGGTTCGCATCGGAGATAAAGTTTTTAAAGATACTGTCTGGAGCTACGAAGAGACCACCCTCGAATGCCCTAAGATCAAGGGGCTACTCTGTTTTTTTCAGGAGCGCGCGGCCGTGATCTCTGTGGACGGCGAGCCCGTAGCCAGACCCAAAACTAAGTGGACCGAGGATCCGGCCGTGTGAAATTCCTCATCTTGTCCCCTTCTCGCCGACACCTGCTTTTCCGATTGGCCACCGCCTTCTATTTTTCGCTTGGCAGAAGATATTAATTCCACTAAACGACCCTCGGCTATAAGCCGAGGGGTTTCGAACGTGGTCGGCTCGAAGCCGACTAAAACTGTTCC
>JAUXIP010000342.1 GCA_030620935.1 Deltaproteobacteria bacterium
ATGAAAGTGGTCCCTTCGGGGCAAAGGGTGTAGGTGAGACCGGGGCGCTTACCGTTTCGGCTGCCATTGCCAACGCCATCGAAGATGCGATCGGTATTAGGGTCCACGATTTGCCGATCACACCGGAGAAAATCCTGCGCCGGCTGACAAACAGGAAAGAAAAAGGGGTCGGGAGTCTTTATTTGACTTAACCCCGATCCGACAAAAAGCTCAACCTACTATGCAATCCTGGGCCGATGTTATGAGAGTTGCCGACATATTGATCGCAGGTTTGTGAGTATACTGATGGTGAGTTGCTGATCCATGGTACGAACAGCTTTTCGCTCAGGTCCCAGCCTCATCAGGGTTTATTTCTTGGCCTGATTAATTTCGGATCGGGGATAAATGATCCTCTTCAAACCAGAAATTGAAGAGGCGTTCGGTGACAGATGAGGCTCCTGGATTACCCGCCTCGCGTCACTCATCCACGGCCCGCCGAAGCTTATTTACCAAGAGCAGCTTGCTAGGACGACGCTCTTCGATGATCTCAAACTCGTCAGCGCCCCCTTTTTTCTTGCGGAGATAGGAGGTCGGATTTTTCCAAGACCGGCGTTTGGGGATCTCGGGCAGGTCCCTGTCGTAGGAGATAACAGGCTTGGCCATTACGGGGCTTGACCTCTATAGCCGACGATCCGGCTCATACGTGATTCGGTCGAGCGTTTCCAACATAATCTCTTCGCCCAATCTTTCATCAGAATGGTCTGTTATGAATCGGATCTCACCAGGCAAGTCAAGTAGTGCCTCGGGTTCACCTGCTGGAAGAAGAATGGAAAGGTAGCCAAATCCTCCCTCGCCCCAATGCACCACTTGATTCGGTCTAAACCAGACGCGCCAGCCTCTTTCCAAACACGTTCGGGCTACGGTTCGAAGAAAGCTTAGGTAGGTCTCCACCAGAGCCTTTTCGCGCTGGTCCAGGACCCGACACGTATCCTTCCACCCCTCCTCTAGAAAGCGGATGGTCTGGTTAATTTCAGCGGGCTTCACGTTTGCGTTCTTTGTTTGATGATTTGCTGGGTCAAGCGTACTGCTTCTTCGGCCAGTTCCAAGGCCTCTTTGGCCTTTGTTTCATCGAAGAGCTCCCACGGAGTGCGCCAATTTGCCTCGTCGCCGTAGTCGCTCTCAGAGTGGACTTGAGGGCCCAAAAGCGCAGCACACTCGGCGATCTTCCTGACCCGCACCTCTGCCTCCTGAGGGAAAGATCCCTTTTTCAGGGCATCTAGAAGCACTACGGCCGGGTGGTGGGTCCTGCTTACAGGACCAATGAGCGCCAATGTAGCTTTCGCGGCGTTCTCAGCGGCGAGCTGACTATTATCAACGCACGAGCGCCAAAGGTCATGCTGCATATTGTGGCGAGCTTCAGCGAGAAAGCCTTCGGCCAGTCTCAGCCGGAATCTCACTTCCTCATTCATGTATCTCACCAATCTTTTCCCATGAGATGGCCCATGGACCTCGGGGTGGCTTTTTCCACCGCCAGATGTCCCCTACCGACGTACGTTCCCGGTAGAGTCCGGCCTCCCCGATCAAGCGGCGCAAGGTCATCAGCCGTTCAGCCGCGTAGCCCGCCGGGTCATAGAGAATCCGACCATCCAGAGCGATGTCGAGATACAACGAAGGCACGTGGGACTGGAACTCTCGGCATGTCCTCGCTGCCACCGAGACGGCGCCATCGCACTTTCCAAACAGCAGCCCATTAATCAACAACTGACGGTCAAACCGGTTCTCAGGAAGCCCTTCGGCAATAACTAAGAAATCCCAATCACTCTCCGGCCTTGCATCCCCTCGCGCCCTCGACCCAAAAAGGACCACCGCCACAAGGCGGTTCCCCAAGGCTTTCCTCAACGCCTCGACAGCCTGTTCAGGGATTTCCCTTTCGCGGTTGCTCATTCCAACGTCCCGCATAGGCCTTATCTCACGTCCACCTCAAACACCTGAGAGGTGTCATTTCCAAAGATGTCTATGACCTTTACCATGATATTGTATTTTCCCGCCTTCTCATAGCCGTGGGAATCAGAGGCAAGCGGGAGCTTTCGCACCTTTCGAGTACGATACTCTACCCACCCGTTCATGAAAGTGTCATTCTGAAAGTTCCAGTCGATGGCCCAATAGTCAATATAATCCGACCACTGCTTGATCTTGCTCCGAACCTCCTAGGGATCAGGTCGACATAGGGAAACTCGAAATCTTTGAGGGCAACCGTTACTTTCCGTCCTTTATCTTCCTTCATCTCCACTTCCAGATGAGCCACTTCAAAGAATAGAGTCTCTCCTTCCACGAGTCGCGAGTCTCCAGTCACGAGTCAAGGGTGACGAGTCACGTGTCGAGAGTCAGGAACGAAGTCCTGATTCATTCTGATGCCAACTTATACCACGCCAAATACCCATATCTAGACCACTGTGCTCTTTACTCCTTCCTACTCGATACTCTGTACTCATGCCTAGCTTCATTCTGTCTAATTATTGACGGCATCAAGGGAATCAGACTTCGAATACCTCAAAACTCCTTGAAATTGCAATACATTTCTCTGCATATCCGATATGTGGTTTTTCTATGAATCCAATTGGGAGAAAACGGGGTCGGGAGTTTTTAATCTCTACGGGTTAATTCCCCGCAGCTTGCTGCGGATTTGAAGAGAGATTCTTTGGCTTTCAGCCTCAGAATGACATTGGTCTGTCATGGTTCGATTTCCCTCACCATGACCCTGAGTTTCGTCGCCCCTCGATCGTCCTCGGGACGACCCTGAGCCCGTCAAAGGGTCGAACGGGTCATGCTGAGCCAAGCGAAGCATCTCTCTTCAGATACCCCGCGGCTTGCCGCGGGGTAGTTCATTTAGCTTTTCCATTTTCCCCTCCTACTTTTTATTTAAGAATTACATCCTAAACACAAAAACCGCGACCTTGTATAAAAGTTCCTTAAAAACTGGGCCTTAAAACAAAAAGCCTGAACCTTCTACAAAAGTCCAGGCTTTCATTTTGCGATCTTACTTTGGCACCTAGTCGCCTTGGGAAAAGCATCGAGGCCCTCTCTCTACGCTTAACGAGTCTCAAGAAAAACTTATATTGTTATCGCTTTTATTCCCATCCCTAATCCTTGTCAACAGGAGTTTCTCTTCTTTTCAACTGATAGGGGGTGTGATAGATAAAGATAGAAAAGAGGCCGTCAATTCGCGCCTAATGACGAAACTTCCAATGGCTAAGCGCAAGTCGGGAAAGCAAACTACAGGTACGACCGCTGAAAGGCATAAGGCCATCACCAAGATCCGCCGCGCCAAGCAGAAGGGTCCCCGCCCCACCAAGAGCCGGCCTCTCCTGGAGAGGCAATTGGAACTCTATGAAGAGATAAAAAGACATAACGAAGAGCTCCAGAGGGCCACTGAACACAAGTCTCATTTCCTGTCCAGAATGTCGCACGAGATTCGGATTCCTTTGAGTATCATTATGGGCTTTCTGGACATCTTGAGTTTGGAGACTCTCGGAACCCTCACCAAGGAACAAAAGACGGCCGTGGACAAAATGCGGGTCCAGTCTCAAAAACTTCAAAAAATGA
>JAUXIP010000040.1 GCA_030620935.1 Deltaproteobacteria bacterium
ATAAAATTTCTGTAGCTGGTCACCGCGGCGATATCGAGGATCTCTTTATCCGTCCAGCCTGCATCGCGCAATTTCCGCATATCCTTCTCGCTGATTTCGCTGGGCCTGAGGGTAATTTCTTCGGCGTACTCCAGCATGGTGAGATCTTTTTGATCCAATCCTGCGTTTCGGTAATCGTGCGCGACGGCCATGACAAGGTCGTAATTGCCACTCACTTCTTTGCGGAGAAACTCTCCGTGCGAAAGCGTTCAATAGCTGCATTTGAGAAGAGAACCCACCAGGACGGAGATCATCTCTTCTCGCTTGATCCCGAGACTGGAGCCGCCGAACTGGATGGCGCGAGAAAAAATGTGCTGGGCCTCCAGCAAGTCGGGACGAAGGCTGAAAAGCTTGGCGATGTTCGATACTTTTCCGGAGTGGTGATTCTTTCTCTTCTCGTAGATCTCTCCAATTTGCCCGGTAGCCTCAGACTCGCTAATGGTCTTGATATATGGCATGGCAAATCCTCCCTTGCTGAAATTTTAGCATGTGGCCTTGACGACCATGCGTGAATAGACCTTTCTGGCGTTGCCCTCGGTGATCTTGCGGCGGTCTTCATCGCTCAGCCATTCGATGGACTTAAATACAGGCACGATGTCCTCGAAGTTCCTGCCGGTCTTGGGATCGATCGCATTCACGGCCCCGAACATCTCAGTGGCAAACAGGACGTTGTCTACGCCGACTCGCTTGATCAGGAGTTCCATGGCCTCTTTGTCGTAAATGGCCATGTCCCAGTACACTCTGCGGGCGGCTTCTTCGAAGGGCTCAAGGCCCTCCTTGACGTGCATTCCGCGATGGCGGTTCCACTGATAGGGCAGCGCTCCGCCACCGTGGGGGATGATTATTTTCAGCTGAGGAAAGTCCCGAAATACGTGCGATCTCAGCAGCTCCACCGCAGCGGCATGGTGCTGAGCGATATAATACGAATTGGTCAGATGCATTGCCGGATTGAGCGACGCACTGGCGTGAATCGTGCCGGGCACATCCAATGCTACCATCTTTTCCCACAGGGGATACCACCATTCGTCCGCCAGGGAAGGGGTCAGAGGCTCGTGGCCTCCGGCCAGATCGGGGTTGATATTGCAGGCGACGAACCCCTGCTCCTCCACGCAGCGCTCGAGCTCTTCCACCCAGTGCTTGGGGCTGATGCCCGGCGACTGTGGCAGCTGACAGACCGGGCTGACCTTGTCCGGCCAGAGCTTGCCCACGCGGGCAATAAGATCATTGCAAGCCTCGGTCCAGTAGCGACTCACCAGCTCCGAGCCAAAGTGGTGCCCCATCGCCGACGCCTGGGGAGAAAAGAGCAAACGGTTGATTCCCGAGTCCGCCATGCGCTTGAACTGCCCCTGCATAGATTGTTCGAGCCGCTCGTCGCTTACTTGCAGCCGCGCCCGCACCGGCTTGCCCAGATCGATAATTTGCCGGGCGCGGTAGGCTTGCAACTCCGGCGGCGCCGACGTGTAATGCGTGTGAGCGTCGATAATCATCTTATGACCTCCTACCCCCAATCCGAAATTCTCTGTGCCAGGCTTTGGGCTTGTCGCCCTCGCCTGGCAGCCATTAATCGTTGGGTTTTTCTCGGGTCAAGGCTAAATGAATAGCAGGGCGCTGAAAAACTCTCCTTACAGGCTGCTCAAAAAGATCTCAGACACGAGGCGCGCGAAAAAATCGACGAGCGCAAGCGTACTTGAGTAGTACGTCGGAGCAAGGCGATTGAGCGCAACGAAGCACATGACGCTTTTTCAGCAGCCTGATAGAGGCGTAATGTAACAAAGAGTCGTTCGCTTGTCACCCGTAGCGCTGTTTGCTACAGTCAACGCCCGCAATAAGATAACTCACTCCCGGAAGGAGCACGATATGCCGGAAATACCTCGCCTGAACGGCGTGATCAAAGTATTGGCGGAGGGCAAGACCGCCTTTGTCTCTTTTACACCGATAGAGATCGAGAGCGCAGTCGCCCTGGCAAATTCTTCCCACGACGGGATTGCTTTCGAGATGGAGCATGGTCCTCTCAACATGCCCAAACTGAGACACGCTCTCCAGTACATGCTCGACCGCCGTCAGATTTTGGAGCGCGGTACCCTTGCCCCTAAGGTAACGCCTATGGTGAGGATACCTCCCAACGGCGGCGAGATGAACCAGTGGATCGCTAAGCAGGTGCTGGATATGGGCGTCTTCGGCATCATCTTCCCTCACGTGAGCACGGTCGAAGAGGCCTGGAACGCCGTGGGTGCGTGTCGCTATCCGCGTCTGAAGGAATCGCCCATCTACGACCCGCCGGGGATACGCGGCGACGCTCCCCACCGCGCTGCGCGCTACTGGGGCCTCACGCAGCAAGAGTATTACAAGCGCGCCGATGTGTGGCCTATAGCTCCGCAGGGGGAAATCCTGGTGATCATTCAGTGCGAGGAGATGCGGGCGATCGACAATCTCCCCGGGATTCTCAAAGAAGTTCCGGGAATCGGAGTGGTACTGATCGGCGAGGGAGATTTAAGTCAAGAGTTAGGCCATCCGAGAGACTACGATCACCCGGTGGTCGCCGATGCTATCAATGCGATTCTGAAAATATGCAAGGAGCACAAAGTCCCTTGCGGTCACCCCCATCCGGATGCGCGAAACATCGAGCGGCTGGTCTCGAGCGGCTACAGATTTTTGATGCCTTCATCGCCACCTTCCTATGCCGTGCTCGAGCAAGGTCGGAAGCTTACCGGCAGGCAGGCCGACTAAACGTGTGTTGAAAAACCTTACAGCCGGTCTGGGAGTATCTCTCCGGTTCGATGCAATACAATCGTCTTACGCTCGCCAAATCGCTGATGGCATCTCTCTGTTACGCTTGAATCTCCTCGTCCGATGCATCGACCCGTCAAGATACCCCCAGGCCGGCTTGGGCGGTTGACCATAAGAGCATAGAAAGGAAATCACGATGCTTTTCTTAACCAACGCACACGTACAACAGGTGCTCGACATGCCCACCTGTCTAGAGGTCATGGAGGATGCCTACAGAGAGCTTAACGAGCAACGCGCTGGTTACCGCCCTCGGATCGACTTTTATGTTCCTCAAGAGCCGCATTACTACCGTTGGGGCACCATGGAAGGGGTGTCGCGCAAGCTCGGCATATTTGCCATACGGATGAAATCAGACATGCTTGCCTGGGAGCAGCAGGGAGATTTTCAGGTCGAGGATAAGTACTGTATTCAGCGAGGCACTTACTGTGGTTTGATTTTTCTCTTGAGTGTTAGAAACGGAGAACCTCTTGCTCTAATGAACGACGGATACCTACAGCACATGCGGGTGGGTGCCTGCGCGGGTCTCGGTGCCAAATATCTATCACGGAGGAACTCGAAGGTCCTCGGCATTATCGGTTCCGGCGGCATGGCACGGACCTATGCCATGGCCATTTGCGAGGTTCGACCGATCGAGCATATTCGAGTCTTCAGCCCCACCAAGGCGAATCGCGAACAGTACGCAAAGGAGATGAAAGAACTGTTGAAGATCGAAGTCGATGCAGTGGACTCAGCCGAAACATCGGTTAGAGGTGCGGATATCGTCGCGATGACCACGGATTCGCTGGTTCCCGTTATTAAAGCCGATTGGCTCGAGCCGGGAATACACGTGACCAACGTGCGCAACAACGAAGCCGGGCCCGACGTGCTGAAACGGGCGGATGTGATCGCACGCCTCGGAACATCCACCTTGCGGGCAGACAGGTCGGCCCCTGAGGTTGCGACGGGCAGCGACGGAATGTTCAGCTACATTGCCGGTACGGTTGAGGAGAAAGAGAAAATACCGGCTGCGCTGCATTATGAGTTTGACAATCCAAATATCGGGACGGTGCCCGACATCATGGCAGGTAAGTTGCCGGGCCGCACGAACGACCGGCAAATCACCTTTCTCAACAACCAAGGGACACAGGGGCTGCAGTTCGCCGCCGTGGGCGGCAAGGCCTATGAATTGGCTAAGGCCAAAGGACTGGGACATCCGCTGCCGTTGGAATGGTTTGTGCAAAACATACGGGATTAATCCCATTCCTCCCTCAACTTACCCCAGCCCGAATTATTTGTGCCTGCGGGAAATCATATGACAAAGTGCCCTCTTGCTACTTCCTCAGGGACGAGGCTTCCAGCAGCAGGCAATGGGCCAGTGCCTTGAGGAGGTCGTCGAATCGCTCCCTCTGTAGCGGACAGTGGAGATATCTGCATGCAGGCTACCAAGTACCATACAAGTCATTGTCGCTCTACGCTCCTGTGCCTGCTGCTTTCATCCTCGCCCCTTCGGAAGCTTGCGGTAAATCGCAAGCCCGAGAGTGCGAGCCCGACAAGCGAGGTCATAGGGACCCGCAGCTACACGGCAGGCCCTAGCCGATGGAGTAAGCAGCAGTGGGGGCCGGTGAGGGGCCCTCAAGGCAGAGGCCTATTGAGCTCGCTTGGAGCGGCTCGCGCTTGAGGATGTAGGAATGTGAGAGGTGAATAATCCGGCCTAGCTTTCAGTCTCGGATATTCTGCGTGAACCAGCCAGTGGGGATTTCCTGACCCAGGCCCAGCTCCTTTGCCTGTCGGAACACATATCCGGCCACAGAGGCGAACTGTAAACCCTGGGTGCCGTCGTTAAGAAGAAAACTCCTTTGTTTTTTATTGGTTCTGCCTTTGACTCTTCCCGACCTCACATCCGTCAGGAGGGGATAGCGTCTTTTGAATAAGTCTACTTTGGGCTCGCGGATTTTTTGCATCTCGGCTTTCGTTCCGGCCACGTATGCAGCGTAGCCTGCGATCCGTTGCATCCCTACATCGAGTTTGGTGATGGTTCCGCGCCCCAACTTAAGCACAATATCGCACTTTTTTAGAATCTCAGGGGCCCACTCATTGGGCCGGACACAGGTAAGATAAGCTCCTTCTTCAATCCAGGCTGGATCTTTGACCACCACCCGGATGGAGTCGGTGCAGGTGGCTACGATGGAAGAGCCTCGCACCACCTCTTCCGGATTTTCCTTGGGGACCACTTCAATGCCGAGCCGGCTGCTCATTTCCTTCGCATAGCTCTGGCGGTTTGTCTTCGTCGGGCTGTAGACCTTGACCTCTCTCAAGTTTCTCACTTGGTGAAAGGCTGCAAGATAGGTCCGGGCCATGCCGCCGGAACCGATCATGCCCACTACAGAGGCATCTTTCCGTGCCAAATATTTAGCTCCCAACCCGGCGCATGCGCCGACGCGCATATGTTGAACCACGCCGTCGTTGATGATTGCCAGGGGTTCCGCATTTCGGGTGGAAAAGACCAAGATCAATCCACAGTAAGTCCCAGGCTCGATGCAGTATTTTTCCACGGTCTTTCCATCCGGCCATTCGAGCATATCGGACTTCATGCGGATGGCAAATGTTTCGAAAGAGCGGGAGACTCCCTCCATCGAGCCCCAGCGGAACATACGCCCGTGCTTGTCGTTGGGAACGAAGACGTCGATTCGAGGGCGGTATGTCGCGCGCTGCTCGATGAGATCCCGGTATCCTATCTCCAAGGCTTCCAGGCATCCTTTCATGTCGAGAACCCTTTCGACCGTCTCGTTGTTGATCAGAAGCATTTACCGTCTCATCTATCACAGCGAGAAAGGGCGACGCAAAGGCGACAAAACAATAGAAGGGGAGTTGGAAGGCGAGTAGTAACCACGCGTGCCAGACTTTCACGTCTCGACTTGTATCCGCCTTGAAGGGAAAACGTGTTGATCTTTGAAAGAGAGGCGAACAATATCACCTATCAAAAATTGTAGTATGACATTTATAGTGAAAGCCTATCATTGACTGATCTCATCTGGGAATCAAAATCAAAATCTGGAGTGCATCCCACGTCTATGCGGAGAGCGCCATGATGCCGATCGGTGGAAAGCCCATAACCCGGATGTTCCCGTTCCGTGCGCGGGTTGTTGCCGGCAAGGCATAGAGCTGAGGATCACGAATGTTAATCAAAAATACACGTATAGAATCAGCGGTTTCCCAGCGGATAGGATCCGATCTTCACCTTCAGGTGCTGGAGCGTTAGGTGTAGGTCGGGTGTCATTGGTGGAGATTCTCACCCTAGCCACGGTCCCATCGCTACGGCTTGATGTCTTGCAGGAACCAGTCCGTCGGCACTTCGTGGCCCAAGCCTTTTTCCTTTGCGGTGCGGTAGGCGCAGTAGCCGATGGCGGCAAATTGGACGCCGGTTCCCACGTTGTTGAGAAAAAAAGTGATCTGCCGGTCATTGGTGCGGCCGGGGACTTTACGGGCGAGAAGGTCGCTGATATCGGGATGGCGGCTCCAATCCCTCGGTTTTTCCCGGCGCACTCCGGGTAGATCTTTATCCATGCCCGGCGGATGATGGTGATGGATCCCGCCAAGGCGGCTGTGGATCGCAACAACATCGCTTTTTTCAAGGGCAGCGGGGTCCATCTCGAAGTCCCGGATGGCATTGTAGTGCATTCCCGGCATAAGCCACTCGGCGTTGATCACAGGACGTGACGAGTTGGTGGCGCTGCAAACGATGTCGCAGTTTTTGACCGCTTCATTCGCGCTCTCCACGGCCTCGGCCGGCACTTCCGTTTCCCTTGCCATCTGCGCGGCGAAAGCTTTGCGATGGTCTGGATTAGGACTGAAGACTTTGACCCGTTTGATCGGACGTACCGTGGTAAAAAAGCGGAAGTGGGAGCGTGCTTGTCCGCCCGAGCCGATGAGAGCCAGGACTTCTGAATTGGCGCGCGACAGTGCTCTCGCGGCAAGGGCGCTGGTGACTCCTACGCGGGTCTGTTGAATGAAACCGTCCGGCATGATGGCCAGCAGCTCGCCGGTCTCCACGCTGAATAACTGAACCAGACCGAGAAACCGTCCTTTCCCGGCAAGGGGGAGCTTTTCAAGGCGGACGGAATTTTCAAGCTTTTTTTCCTGCACAATGTCGGAGGTGATGCGAAGCGCCTGGATGCCGAATTTCCTTACTCCACCGTCCACGGACTTAAAACTGTATGTGGATTGTGGGAGCGAGTGGGGAAGGTAAGAGTGGCTGGTGGGACGGTTGACGGCCTGGCTGACCGCCAACTCCCGATAGGCCTCTTCCATTGCCTGCAGGCAATCCTCGGGGTTAAGTATCTGCTGGATCTCTTCGTTGTTGAGGATGAGAGTCATTGGATCTCCGAGACTATTCCTACTATAGGAAGTATACTAGCAACAGGTGAATGTCCACCTCCCGGCGAAGACAGTTGGTTGACACAAAAGTCCTCAATCGGATAATTTCGGAAAAAATGAGCTGCCGGGATGGTTTTTACGGACATTCCATCTGGGGGTGTCACAGCTCATGAATTGGGAGGTGAAAATGGATTACCGGCTTGACCATGTAGCGATTCAGTGCAAGGACATTAAACAGTCCATCCGTTTCTATGAGGAACTTTTTGACGGCAAACCAACGGATATGAGAAAGGGTTCATCGGGATACGGCTTTTGCTTCGTCAACATCAACGGTGCGGCTTCAGTGCAGCTCATGGAGTCGGACGGAGAGATAGGAGTTCATCATTACGGCTTTGTCACCGAGCGCGTAGAGCAGGTGGCGAAAAATTTTCGGCGGAAAGGGGCCCGGATTATTCGCGAGAACCGGGATGCTCAAGGAAAGCTCACGACGATTTTTTTGGAAGATCCGAACGGCCTGCAAATCGAGGTCCGGCTTCCGCGATAGAATTTGTGTGAAATCTTTTCATCAGGCCTTTTCAGAGGTGCGTCCTCTTTTCGTCACCTGGCGACTTCGGTTTCAACGGAATCCTTGACCTGCTATGGCTGAGCGTGATTTTTACAAGAGCCTTGGTGTCCGCCGCGATGCTTGCGCAGACGAAATTCGCAAGGCTTACCGTAAACTTGCTCGTAAGTACCATCCAGATATTAACCCGGGGAATAAAGAGGCGGACGATAAGTTCAAGGACATCTCGTCGGCCTATGAGGTCTTGAGCGATGCGAAAAAGCGAAAGCTCTATGATGAGTTCGGCGCGGCCGGTCTGACCGGCGGATTCGATCCCGAGAAGGCGCGGACCTATCAGCAGTGGCAGCAGCAATCGGCCCATACCGGAGGCCCTTATGAGTTCGATTTCGGTAACCTGGGAGATCTCTTCGGCGGTATGTTCGGTGCCGGTCGCCGGGTACAAGAGACGGGTCCTGCTCAAGGCGAAGATCTGGAGGCCGCTCTGGACATCGACTTTCTCGACGCCGTTCGTGGCTTTCGGACGACGCTCACGCTACGGCGCCGGGTTCCCTGTGGGAGTTGCCACGGCTCCGGCAGCAGACCGGGAAGCGCTTCATCCACCTGTCCTGTGTGTGGCGGCACCGGCGGCAAATCCATGGCTAAAGGGCCGCTTCAGTTTCGTCAGACCTGCCCGCGTTGCATGGGCACGGGTCGCCTGCCGGGGACGCCGTGCGCTGCCTGCGGCGGCTCGGGGCGGGTTTTGCGGCCCGAGACGATCACGGTAAATGTTCCTCCAGGCGCGGAAACCGGCAAGCGGATTCGGCTTAGGGGCAAGGGAGAGGCCGGCGTGCGCGGGGGTCCGGCCGGGGATCTCTATATCGTCCCGCGAATCCGCCCTCATCCCGTAATTTCACGGGCCGGAAGAGACCTGACTATGGAGCTGCCCATCACGGTGGGAGAGGCGATCCAAGGCGCTGTCGTTGAAGTCCCGACCCCCTTCAGGAACGTGAAAGTGAAAATCCCCGCCGGCGCGCAGAGCGGGCAGCGGTTGCGCATCAAAGGCAAGGGGGTGCCGAGCCACGGTCGGGCGCCGGCCGGAGATTTGTACCTGAGGCTGATGGTTCGCGTGCCGAAAGGCAAGGTCCCACAGGAGGTGACGGAGAAGATGGAACAGGCCTATGCGGAGGACATCCGCAAGGATATACGCTTTTAAAGGAGATTGAACCCATGCCGCGGAAATATCGCCGGATCCGAGAAGTCGTGCGGCTCTGTGGCGTTAAGGAGAGTTTCGTTCTCCGTCTAGAGCGAGAACGCTTGATCCAACCGGTTATTCAGGGAAAAGAAAGACTCTACTCTATCGAACAGGTAGACCGCGTCCGCGTGGCTCACATGCTCATCAAGGAAATGGGAGTCAACCTCGAAGGAGTCGAGGTGGCCCTTCACATGCGTGAGCAGATGATCGCAATGCAGCGCCAGTTTGAAAAAGTATTGCAATCGCTTGGGGCTGAGCTCAAAAAATAAAGAGCTCAGCCCAAGGTAGTGCCAACGTTTTCTAGCCGTTCACAGCCATCTTGGAGGCTGCGGAAGTGAAGACCTCCTTCAAAAAACGTAGCTCATTCACTTCCTCTTGAAGACGGTCAAGCGCTTCCTTGGATCGATGGATCTCGTTCAGCAGTGTGTCCAGTTCACTGGGGTTGATCGTCCCCAGGGATTCCCGGAGTCTGCTGTGCAGACCGAACAGGTTGCCTAGACCTCCTTGCTCGGAAATTTTTTTCGTCCAACTGTTGGTACAAACGTGTGACTCCTTCGATATGTCCTTTAATGTCTTCCACAGATGCTATCCTCCTTGTTCTTTTGATGTCTTTTGTAATCCTGAGTTCTCGTTAGCGCCGCTCCTCAATGAGGGCATATTTTCTTAGTTTCGAGTTTCGTGTTAACTCGAAACCCGGTACCTCAAACCGCGAAAGTGCCGGTGGTCCTTTTTCAACGGCCTGCCATGGCTTAGCCCCAGACCTCCAACTTACTCTGAATGTTGTCTTTGATCCACTTGCCGTCCCACCACTCGAGAGGGAGGACCGGCACGCCATGAATCAACGTGGCGAAGTGAAGATGATCCCCTCCGGCAAGACCGGTTTCACCGGTTTTTCCGATCATATGCTTTTTTTCTACTCTGTCGCCCGCCTGCACGTCTAGCGAGCTCAGATGGCCGTATAGTGTCGAGATTCCCAGTCCGTGATCGATAATGACGGTGTTGCCGTAGATTCCCAAGTCTCCGGTGAAGACAACTATCCCGCTGTTGGCCGCTCCGACGGGGTGTTTTTTAGTTACTGCCAAGTCGTAACCCAAATGATAGGCGTGGTCTATAATCTCACCTTGGTAAACGTAAGTTCTTTCGTCGGCGAAATTGGCCTCTACTTTGGAGTTCGTCATTTGGTGAAAGGGGCCGCTCCAAAGTATTCTGTCCGCTGTCTTTTGGCAAAGAGCTGTGATTTTGTCCTCGTTTTCCTTTCTGAGATCGCGGTTTACCTTGAGAAAAATCTCTTTTAGGCTTCCGTCCTGAGCCGGGGCTGAAGCCAGGAGAGGAGCTACCTTTCTTTGAATAAATTGATTACCCACGACCAGGGTGCTTTTTCTGTAGGAGACGTTTTTCAGCGTATAGGCGAGCGGCAGCTCTTTTGCGTTGCCTGCGGCGTCTTGAGCGACGATGGCGGCTCTTCTGTCCGCCGGTACGTCGTAAGGATGGGCGAAGAAAACAGCATAGGTATTCGGAGCCCGGAGAAGGCCCTTGGAAGCGGGAAAAAAGTAACCGGCGATTTGCACACCGCTCCTCACGGTATCGGGAGAGGCTCTGAAGATGACGAACCCGGAGCCGCCGAGGTTGATGTAGAGATCGTCGCTGATCAGCTCTACCGTGGGCGGCGTGAGATCTAGGA
>JAUXIP010000266.1 GCA_030620935.1 Deltaproteobacteria bacterium
AGTGCAAAGAGGGAAATATCTACGAGAAAAAATCCCGGCGCGGTAAGGTCTTCTACGGCTGTGATCGTTATCCCGATTGCCAATTTGCAGCCTGGGACCGCCCGGTCGCTGAGAGTTGCCCAGAGTGCGAGTCGCCCATACTGCTGGAAAAGGTAACCAAGCGTGCCGGGAAGACCCGCCACTGCTATCGGAAGGAATGTCACTACCGAGTCCAGGTCGCGGATTAATCCATGGAACAAGTTGTCAAAATCATTGGTGGAGGGCTGGCCGGATGCGAAGCCGCGTGGCAGCTAGCGCGGCGCGGCGTGGCCGTGGAGCTTTTTGAGATGCGGCCCCGGCGGATGACCGAGGCCCATGCTACGGGTGAGCTCGCCGAGCTGGTCTGCAGCAACTCTTTCCGCTCTCTTTCCTTAACGGCGCCTGCGGGCTTATTAAAGGAAGAGATGCGGCGATTAAATTCTTTAGTCATGCGCGTGGCGGACGCCCATCGGGTTCCGGCAGGCTCGGCCCTCGCGGTGGATCGAGAGCGCTTCTCTCAGGCCTTGTCCCATATCATCCGTGACCTTTCTCAGGTAACCATCGTGCGCGAAGAAGCGGTGGAAATCCCTTCGGGCATCACGATTCTCGCAACCGGCCCGTTGACTTCGTCTGCCTTTTCAGACCGCTTGGCAACCCTGTTGGGCTCGGAGCATCTCTATTTTTATGATGCAATCTCTCCCATCGTGACCGCCGAGTCCGTCGACATGGAGATTGCCTTCAAGGCCTCGCGCTACGACCGGGGCGACGACGATTATATCAACTTACCTCTGACGCGCGAGCAGTACGACCGGTTCGTCGACGCGGTTCTTGCAGCGAAGAAGATCCCGACGCGCAGTTTCGAGCGATTCGTTCCATTTGAAGGTTGCATGCCCATCGAAGAGATGGCCGAGCGGGGAAGAGAGACTCTGGCCTTCGGTCCCATGAAGCCTGTAGGCTTGAGGGATCCCCGCACGGGAGAAAGACCCTACGCGGCGGTGCAATTGCGACAGGAGAATAGCGAGGGGACTCTCTATAATATGGTCGGTTTCCAAACCAAGATGACTCATCCGGAGCAAAGACGGGTTTTCTCCCTTATCCCCGGGCTGGAGAAGGCGGAGTTCGTCCGCCTGGGAAGCCTTCACCGCAACACCTTTATCGATGCGCCGCGTCATCTCGTGCCGACTCTTCAATGGCGCGGTTCTCCAACACTCTTTTTCGCCGGCCAGATGACCGGAGTGGAAGGATACGTGGAATCGGCAGCCGCAGGTCTCCTCGCCGGAATCAATGCGGCCAGAATCCTCCTGGGACAGGAGCCTGTGGTCCCGCCGGCAACCACTGCCTTGGGGGGGTTGTTACGTTATATCACCGACGAAACACGAAAAAAGTTTCAACCGATGAACGTCAACTTCGGACTACTCCCGCCGATTGCTCAACGGGTGAAAGGAAGAGAACGAAAAGCGCTGATGGCTGAGAGAGCCCTGGCCGACCTGGATGATTGGATTCGCCGGTTGGCAGACGACACCATTTCGAGCCGCCCCTTAGAGCTGTCCCTATGAATCGACATGCAAGGAAAACGATTCGCTGCCGTTGATATCGGGACCAACACCATCCTTCTCCTCATAGCGGAATTAGCTCATAACGGAACCTTGCGGGTTGTTCACGATCAGGCGGAGATCACCCGTCTGGGAGCAGGCGTCGACCAGACCCGCCGTCTGAACTTGGATGGAGAGGAGCGCAGCCTCAAAGTCCTGAGGGATTATCGGCAAAGATGTAGAAGTTTAGGAGTGGACGAGATAGCAGTCGCAGGGACGAGCGCCCTTAGGGACGCTGAAAATACCGGTGATTTTAAATCCCGTCTTCAAAGAGAACTGGGGTTGGACCTTCGTGTTCTCAATGGCGCTGAGGAAGCGTCCTATTCCTATCTTGCCGTTCAGAAGGGACTTTCACTCCTGGGGAAGGAAGTCTTAGTGGTCGACGTTGGGGGAGGGAGCACGGAATTTATCTGGGGCCGGGAGGACCGATTGCACCGTTCAGCGAGCTTGGATGTGGGTTCCGTGAGACTCACGGAGCGCTTTCTTCCTTCGGATCCGGTGCGGGAGGAGGAATACGACCGCCTTATTGCGCACATTGATCACGAGTTGGAAAACCTGCGGTTGGAGTGGAGTGCTGAGACTCACTTTGATCGGATGGTAGGCATTGCCGGGACCTTTACGACTCTAGCGGCAGTGCAGAAAAAACTAACGCGTTATTCCCACAGCGAAGTCCACGGCAGCCATCTCGATCGAGCCGAGGTAAAACGGCAGATTCACCTCTTTAAGGTCAAGACGATTGCTGAGCGGAAAGCCATCGCAGGTCTCGAGCCCAAAAGGGCTGATGTTATTCTTGCCGGAGCAGTGCTCGTCGATAGAATCATGGAATTGTTTCTGACGGACCGTGTTGTGGTGAGCGATCAAGGCATTCGCTATGGCCTTCTTTACGAAAAGCTGGCAGGCTACTGAAAAAGCCTCATCTGTTTCGTTGCACTCAATCGCCTCGCTCCGACGTACCCGTAAAGTACGCCTCCGCTGAGCCTGTCCTGAGCAAAGCCGAAGGATCGATGTTTCGCGCGCCGTTCGGCTGTCTTCGACAGGCTCAGACCCTGAGTTCAGGCTTCGACTGAGCTCAGCCGAAGTCTCGAAGGGAGCTCACGGTCGAAGCCTCGCATCTGAGATCTTTTTGAGCAGCCTGCGATTAGAGTCATTCAGCATACTGCTAGATTTCTCTCTCATCCCAGCGACGGTTATTTTTCCGCAGAACGATGATTTCCCTATTGACATTTCCTTCTGAATTCGAAATTATGAGTCCCGGCTCGCAATCCGAAACCAAATCGCCTTTAAAAATAAATGGACAGCGAAATTATTTATAATAGGGGGGAGGTGAAAAACTATGACCAAGGCTGACCTGATCAATCTGGTAGCCAAAGGAGCAAAGATCAGCAAAAGGGCAGCAGGAAGCGCTGTGGATGCCACCTTTGAAGGTATCGCGCGGGCAATCAAGAAAGAAAAACGATTTCAAGTGCCGGGATTCGGCACGTTCTCAGTGCGTTCCCGCAAGGCGAGAAAAGGGAGAAATCCTCAGACTGGCATTGAGATCACGATCAAAGCGAGTCGCACCGTAGGATTCAAGCCCTCGCCCGGCTTGAAAAAAGGACTATAAACCGCTAAGTTGTGTGTTAGGGCCACCACGTTCGGCGTGGTGGCCTTTTTTTTAGCCCTTGATGGAGACCGAGTAGAAACATACAATAGAGAGCCAATTTTAAGCCGATGTTGAAGAGCAAAAAAATATGGCTGGACGGGAAGATGATTCCCTGGGATGAGGCGAAAGTTCATGTCTTGACCCATGGTCTGCACTATGGGACGGGTTACTTTGAAGGCATCCGTTGCTATGCCTTATCAGACGGTCGCTCTGCGGTCTTTCGTTTGGATGATCACATCCGTCGATTTTCTGACTCAGGCCGGATTTTAGGATTCGCCCTTCCCTACTCGCCTGAGCAGATCCGGCAGGCTATCCTGGAGACCATTAGAGTCAACGGGCTCAAAGAATGTTATATCCGGCCGCTGGCATTTGTGGGTGAGGGAGAGATGGGTCTGTACGCGCCTGAGAATCCGATCCACGTCATGATCGCCGCCTGGCCGTGGGGGGCCTATTTAGGGGACGATGGGATCAAGAACGGTATTCGGGCGAAGATTTCGTCCTACACGCGCCATCATGTCAATGTCATGATGACCAAGAGCAAAGTCTCGGGAAACTACGTCAATTCGGTGTTGGCCAAGTCCGAGGCGAAGAAAGCCGGGTATGACGAAGCGATCATGTTGGATACCGAAGGTTATGTCGCGGAAGCCAGCGGAGAGAATATCTTCATCGTCCGGCAGCGCCGACTCAAAACAACACCCTTTACCTCAATCTTGCCCGGGATTACCAGAGACTCAGTGCTTACGATTGCGCGGGACAAAGGATACGACGTGCAAGAAGAGCGCTTCACGCGGGACGAGCTATACATCGCAGATGAGGCCTTTTTCACCGGAACCGCTGCCGAGGTGACGCCGATTCGTGAAGTAGACGATCGTACCATCGGCGACAGCGCTCCGGGTCCTATGACTTTGGACTTACAGCAAACGTTTTTTAATACTATCAAGGGACAAGAGGATAAGTACCTAA
>JAUXIP010000094.1 GCA_030620935.1 Deltaproteobacteria bacterium
AGGAATCATCAAGGACTGTTTTCTTTATCATCTACGCCTCAGAGTACAAGTCGGCTTCAGGCAGGTTCTGGATGTTCCGCGGCTCATAGGGGTTGTTGAATAAAAAATTGACATTTCGCACGCCCGAGAGGGTCAGAGGCATGTAGCTGTAGTGCAGTAAGCGGACCGGCTTGTCTCCCTGCATGTTACTGAGCTGGTGGACATAATTGTGTGGAATCAGGAACATGCTGTGCTTTTGCCATTCAAAACTCTTTTTGGGTTTTTCCTCGCCCGCCGATATGGCTGTGAGCCCGCGGCCATCGACGACGTACACGATCTCATCCAAAGCGAACTTGACTGGCGGCAAGGTTTTGCCCGGAGCTATCTCGGTAAGACGGGCGGAGGTCACCCCCTCTTGACCGAGGAGCTGGATAAAGGCAGCGTTACACTGACGCTCCTCCCACCAATCGAGCTGAACGGTCTTCAGATCCTCAATGTGGTAACCCTTATGAATGGGGATGCCAATCGACTCCATCCACTCATCGTAGGTGTAATGCTTGCTCCACATCTCTCTCCCTATTTTCATCGCTTTTGACATAAACTAACTTTCCTCCTCAATTTTTCCTTGTTGTCTGACAGTATAACCCCGTATCCTAGCATCATAATCACGAACTTTAAAGATTCTGGGCTAAATCTGTACCGTCGCCACAAGAACAGTCCCTATGACGGTGCAAAGGGCCCCTATCACCACGCGGGCGGAGATCGCCTCTAAGTCTTTAAGGAAAATAGAAGTTAAAATGAGTGAGAGGACCGGATTCGAAGCTATGAGGGGCTCTACAATAACCACTTTGCCGTGACTCAGCGCAAAGAAAACAGACAGCATTGCTGCCGTGTTGAATAGGCCGGCGGAAAAATACCAGGCAAGATTAGACCGGGACAACTTGAAGATCTGCCGACCCCCCTTGACCTGAAGCAATCCAAGGGAAAAAAAGAAAGCGGTAGTAGCCGTGACCGCCGCTCCCATAAGCGGAATATTGTCCGCCAAAAGGCCGGCTCTCCTCAGATTGGACCCAATCCCGAACGAGACGGCAGCCATGACCGGATAGATCACGTCCATCTTCCGCCATGAACCCGTGGCTGGTTTTATCGAGGAGAGAATCACTACCCCGAGAATGACGAGACAGGTCCCCATAATATTCTGACCGACCCATAATTCATCCAGAAAGAAGACGGCGAAAATTGAGGCGAAGATAGGGGAAGAATTGACAATCGGCACCGCCCGGGCGACTCCGACGCGCTCGATACCGACGAAATTCAACGTCCGACCCAGACCGGGAGCAAAAATGCCGGCCACGATAAAATACCAGATTGCAGGAGTCCAAAAAGCATGCAAGGGAACAAAAAACGGCACAAGGGCCCACAAAACCAATGCCGACATAGTCAGAGAGATGAAGGATGCGGTGATCGCGTTTGAGTTGACCATCCCGCGCCTGATGAGGATATGGGATACAGCGAAACAAAAAGCGGCCTGAATGGCAAAGTACTGAGCCATGAATGATCCACCTACACTACGTGGGCAGCGCGAAGACGGTTTCTTACCCTTCGACGGTTAGACGAAATTTTGACGGGCGGGAAAGCTCGATGAAAGGAAAATATACGGCACGGCCCTCAACCGAGGGTCGACTACAGCGAAACTCTGATATCGATAACCTTAGCCTCTCCGTTTTGAATCGGGTCTTCCTCCACTTTAACTTCCGCAATCGCCTCATGACAACTAATCGAGCTTGGTTGAGGGAAACATGAGCGATTTTACAGTGACCGGGATAACCTCCGTGACCCCCATGCACTCGCCGATGTCGATAAAATCCAGATCTCCGACTTCAATTCCGTCCACGGCGATCACGTCGCGCCCGATTTTGATCTCTTCCTTCAGAATCGCTCCAAGAGATTTCGCCACGTCGACGTCCAGTGTTAAATAGAGAGGACATGTGGCATCGTCCCCGTTTTTTAGAATTTCCGCAATCCCTTCGGCGACTTGCCTGACTGATTGGTAATCAGGCTGACCGTCGAGAGCCAACGACAGGGCCAGTCCAGAGGTAAAGTGCGAAAGATCGAACTTTTTCAATGCCTGCCTCAACGCGTCCCGCACCGGCTCTTCCTCACGGACCGGAACCCGGATCACTTTGAGGGCAAAAACCGGTAACGCCTTGGGATTGGAGATATAGCTTGTATTGCCGCTCGCCTGGATCGTGTACTCACCGGCGCCGATGACCGTAGCACGGATGCCTTCGAACGGCTCCCTCAAAATCTCTTTAGGAAGCTTTTTCAGATGGGTGCGCATGCTTTTCCCCAACAGGGGACCGACATCGCCGTAGGCGGTGCTGTCTCGATCATAAACGTGCTCGGAAACCCCACCCGAAAAAACGATATACTGAACCTGCTCGAGGCCCAAGTAGTTCGTGAACGGCTTGGTGACCATCAGCTGCCTGGCCATAGGAGAGCTAGGGCCATGACTGATCACCTCGAAGAGAATCTTGGCCATGGTGGCGGCAAAGTCCTGTTTTTGCTGCTTGGTAATTTTCTTGCCCAACTCGACGTTGTAGCCGGTCTCCTTCATAATCGTCCTGCCGGCATCCTCGATTCTCACCACCACATCCGACTCATCGAACGCAATTAGACGTGCGCCGACGTTAATAGCGGCGGTCTGGGTTACGATCCCATCTTCGATCAAAGCAAACTTGGTTGTTCCGCCACCCATATCGACGTTCAATACGGTGGCTTTTTCCATTTTTGACAGATCGACCGCACCGCAGCCGTAGGCTGCAAGCAGCGCCTCATGGTTGTGTCCGGCCGCCGCACAGATGAATTTACCTGAGTACTTGGCAAAGAACTGTACGATAGGCTGCGCGTTCTCTTTTTTCAACGCCTCGCCCGTGATGATGACCGCCCCAGTATCGATATCCTCGGGCTTGAAGCCCGCGTCTTTATAGGTTTCCTCGATGAACCGTTTAACCTTGTCCGTATCGATCTGGGTCCCGGAAAGGTAAGGCGTCAGCATGATCTCCGACCGGTAGAGAACCTCACGGTTGGTGACCCTGAAACGTCCTGACAACGCTGCTCCCTCCCGTCTTAAAGTGATACGGGAGAAAACCAAATGGGAAGTCGAGGAGCCAATGTCGATGCCCACGCTTTTGAGCGAGAACATCTCCAGCCCCTCGATTTCCTCTATGATGGCATTCGGTCCGATTTCAAAATTTTCCGGATGTTCGTGATCTACATCGTTGTCATGCATGCCGCTTCCTCGACGCTCAATCTTCTTGAGTCCCCGTGGTCTTGGACCACTCGTAGTCGGGGTTGGTATAAACCTCTTCGGGCATAGTGCTCTTGAGCCCCCGCTTGTCCAACTCTTCTTCGAATCTCTTTTTTATCCAGGGATCCTCATTGGGATATTCGATCTGGTCCTTTGCCCGATCTTCGACCTTCTCCGCGTGACCATGAAATTGCATTGGTGGGTGGAGCGCTAAATAGCGCGCCTTCTCGCCGCCGACGTTAAAATGCTGGTGAAACCATTTATTGGGCGGCACGAGCATACTACACTCATGCCAGGGGCAGACAACTTTTTCTTTACCCTCTTCCCACATGATCGAGTAGCCTTCGCCTGCCGGGATGACGATGACCCGCCCCGGGCCGTGCCGGTGCGCTTTCTTGTAAGTTTCGGGGGCGAAGACGGACATGTGCGCCGTCAGCTCGGAGTCTGGGAACTGGATGAATACACTCTTGCCGCCGGCCCCTCGCGCCACGTTTGCATCGAGTTTGTCCCACGCTCTCATGTCGGGAAAAAAGTTCCCGTACCAGAAGGCACGCAATCCTAAAGCTTCATCGGCCTCTGCCGCCTGGACCAATTTCGCTTCGGAGAAAAAGTCTTCCTCGGGCTGACCGTCGGAGGGCTGCAGTGGACTGTGTAGAAGAAAATCTGCTTCCGGTATGGCAGACATCGCCAAGGGAAGGTAACTGTAGTGCAGCAACCGAACCGGTTTGTCGCCCTGCATATTGCTAAACTGATGGTAATTGTTGCGTGGGATCATGAACAAACTGTGGGCTTGCCATTCAAAGGTTTTTTTAGGTTTTCCTTCACCCACCCAGGTGGTCGTGAGCCCCCGTCCTGAGCAGACATAAATCAGCTCGTCCAAGGCAAACTTCAGCGGCGGAAGAGTTTTGCCGGCGGGAATCTCCGTCACCCGCGCCGAGCTGATGCCCTCTTGCCCCACCAGCTGGATAAACGCCGCATTACACTGCCGTTCTTCCCACCAGCCCAACTCCAAAGTCCGCAGATCCTCGATATAGTATCCTTTGTGGACCGGTATTCCCACGGATTCCATCCAGACATCATAGCTGTATACCTTGCTCCACATGCTGCGGACGGGCTTCGTGGCCTGTTTTGCCATAAGATTTCCTCCTCTTCCAAAAGTTGCCGTATTTGAACACTCCGCCTCTTCTTTTATAGCGTGACTTTGATTTTTTATCTATAGATGGGCCTTGTTGTCACCCAGGCACCCAAGCAATCTCCCGACCGACGTGACTCCTTAAAGCTTCTTTATATGCCAACCTGCTCCCGGATCCTTGCTTAGGCAGGTTGTCTTCTCGCCCCTATTCCTTTTTCGCCAATTCAGCGGCCGAATCCTTGACCGCGAGTTGGAACGGGAGGCTTGCCTCACCCATATAGAGCGTTCGGTGCGGGAAGGGGATCTCGATGCCTACGGCGTCAAAGGCCTTTTTAAGTCGTCGGCGATACTCTCGACCTACACTCCACTGTTGAATCGGATGGGTTCTGAGCCGTGCCTTGATAGTGACCTCAGACTCCCCAAAATTGTCCACGCCAAAGATCTCGATTGGCCCTAGCATCTTAGGTTCAAATTGAGGATCTTGCCTCATCTCTTCATCAACTTGACACATCACCTGAACGACTCGGTCGGTATCTTCTTTGTAAGCTACCCCAACATCAATGACGTAGGCCGACCACCCCTTCGTCATGTTGGACAGGGTGTTGATCGACCCGTTAGGAAACACGTGGACTACAGCGGAAAGATCGCGGAGTACAACGGTTCGGAAAGTAACGGCCTCAACTAGGCCCCCCGTACCATTGATAATCGCTACATCACCAACCCGGACTTGATTTTCCAGGATGAGAAAGAATCCGCTGATAATATCACGCACCAGGTTCTGGGCCCCAAATCCGACAGCCAGCCCGAGGAGACCGGCGCCCGCCAATATCGGGGTGATATCCAAGCCGACCTGATCTAGAGAAACCACGATAACCACGGCCCAAATGAGTCCAACGGTGATGGTTCGGAGGACACTGGATAGAGTCGTCACCCTTTTTTTGGTTGCCCCGGGAATATCCTCAGAGGACTCTCCCGCCCGGATCAGAACCGTTTCCACGCGACCGATAGCAATTCTAAGAAATCGTATGCCTACATATCCGGCAATGATGATCAATGCGATGCGTAACGCCGACTGTCCAACGGTCAGCCCAGTATTTACGAGCCATGGAACAACCTGCTCCATCGATAACTCTGGCATAGCTTTACCCCCCTTTCTTATCTACAAATGGTTATTTCCTGCCGCCTTGTCTACAGTTCCGCTTGATCCGGCAGATATCCACGGGAAATAAAGAGACAATACCTCTCAGTGATCCCGTGACTATCCTGACCCGCAGATGATTAACGGAATGACCGGGAGTTGAGAGGTAAAAACAATGGAAATGCCAAATGCCGGCTGTAAAGGGGAAAATCTAAATGTGGTTCAACGCACCGATGCCCTGGCGGCTACTTGCATTCTCACCACGGCACGGCGCAGCGCGGCCTCGGCAACAGGGAACTCCTTATCGTCACGGTTTAACTTCTCCATTGTCTCTTCCGCTCTTTCCTTGGCCCTCCTGGCACGCTCTACGTCAATTTCGTCGGCATACTCTGCGGCATCAGCCAGAACTGTCATCACGTTATCCAGCACTTCGGCATACCCGCCGCCTAGCGCAAGGTGGACTGTGCCGGCCCCCTGCTTATAATTCATCACACCGATCTCCAAAAGAGTTAAAAAGGAGATGTGGTTGGGCAGAACGCCGAACTCGCCCAAGGCCCCAGGTGCAGTGACCTCGTCCACCTCCTCATCGAGGAGCAGCCGGCTAGGCGTAACTAACCTGATTCTAATTTTTTCCGCCATGGTCTCTATTCCGCTGCCAGCTTCTTCGCCTTCTCCACCGCCTGTTCGATGGTCCCAACCATGTAAAAGGCCTGTTCCGGAATGTCATCGTACCTGCCCTCTACGACCTCCTTAAACCCTTTAATGGTATCTTTCAGCTCCACATAGGCCCCAGCGGTTCCGGTAAAGGCCTCAGCTACATAGAACGGTTGAGAGAGAAAACGCTGGATCTTTCTCGCGCGGGCTACAGTCAACTTATCATCCTCTGAGAGTTCATCCATCCCGAGAATCGCAATGATATCTTGCAGGTCCTTGTAGCGCTGGAGTATAACCTGTACCTGACGTGCCACCTCATAGTGCTCCTCACCGACCACGCGTGGATCCAAAAGGCGGGAGCTAGAATCCAGCGGGTCCACTGCCGGGTAGATCCCCAGCTCGGCGATCTGGCGCGAGAGCACCGTCGTCGCATCGAGATGGGCAAAGGTGGTCGCAGGGGCCGGGTCGGTCAAATCATCTGCCGGGACATAAATCGCCTGGACAGAGGTGATCGAGCCTTTGCGCGTTGAGGTGATCCGCTCTTGAAGCTCACCTAAGTCGGTAGAGAGGGTCGGCTGATAACCGACGGCCGACGGCATGCGTCCGAGAAGCGTTGAGACTTCCGAGTTGGCCTGCGTGAAGCGGAAGATATTATCGATGAAAAGGAGCACGTCTTTGCCTTCTTCATCGCGGAAGTATTCTGCCAGGGTGAGCGCAGAGAGGCCGACACGCGCCCTGGCTCCCGGCGGCTCGTTCATCTGGCCGTAGACCAATGCTGCCTTGCTGAGAACCCCCGACTCCTTCATCTCCAACCAGAGATCGTTGCCCTCGCGGGTTCTCTCCCCAACTCCACCAAAGACGGAGTAGCCCCCGTGCTTCATGGCCACGTTATGAATCAACTCCATGAGGATGACCGTTTTGCCGACACCGGCGCCTCCGAAGAGGCCGATCTTACCGCCACGTGCATAGGGAGCCAATAAATCGACCACTTTAATACCCGTTTCGAAGGCTTGGACCTTGGTCTCCTGATCAACAAACTCCGGCGCGGGGCGGTGGATCGGAAAGCGCTTCTTGGCCTTGATCGGTCCCCCTTCGTCAACCGGATCGCCGATCACGTTGAGAATCCGGCCTAAGGTCTCTGGACCAACGGGGACCGTAATTCCCTCCCCCGTATCCATGACCTCCATACCCCGAACCAGACCTTCGGCAGTGTCCATAGCAATGCAGCGGACCGTATTTTCACCCAAGTGCTGCGCGACTTCGAC
>JAUXIP010000024.1 GCA_030620935.1 Deltaproteobacteria bacterium
ATTCTCTAGAGATTCACGTACTATTTGAACAAACCTTAATTTGGGGTGCTGAGCAGGTCGGCCATTCTCTTTTAATAGCGCTCGGGGCATGATATTTAGCCCTGGGATGGGGGAAAAAGATGGGGTTACTGCGACGATCGCTCAAAGATCTCGTCAGGATCAATTTGAATGAAAAGGCTTTGGATCAGCTCCAATGGAGGGATTTCGGCAACGGCCTGTCCATGGCCCGATTGGCGCGGGAGGGAAAGAGAGAGTTGGTTCTCTACCGTGTCAATGCCGACGCCGATCCCAAGGCCTTCTTGAGACATGAGCATATCGGGGGGGAGTTTTACCTCGTGCTAAAGGGTGAGATAGCTGATGAGAGCGGGGTTTATAGTGAAGGAGATATTGTCTATTTAGATCCTAAATCCGTTCACACCCCTCGGGGAGTCGGAGAGACGGTCGTTTTAGTCCTGTGGCCCGAGGGAGTGAAAATTTTGGAGTAGAGGGGGCATATGAAAACTTTAGGTTTTATCGGAACAGGTGGGATGGGTAGCGGAATGGCCGCCAACCTCATCAAGGCAGGGTATGGCTTGGTGATTCATGATCTCAGGCGCGAGATGACTCGTAATCTGGAGAGCCGGGGGGCGGGGGTCAAAGACTCTCCTAAGGCTGTAGCTGAAGCTTCGGAGATCGTGCTTTCCATGCTTCCTTATAATGAGGCCGTGAGAGAGGTGGGGTTGGGTAAGGGCGGGTTGCACGAAGCAGCCAAAGGGGCCAGGCTTTGGATCGATTTCAGCAGCATAGATAAAAAGACCATCTTAGGGGTCAATCAGGAGCTGGAGAAAAAGGGGTGGAAGCTCCTGGATGCCTCAGCCGGCGGGGTGGAAGAAGTTGCGGCTGCAGGCGAGCTCGCGCTTTGGGTTTCCGGTCCGAAGGAGCTTTACGATCAGCATCTGGCGATTTTTCAGGCTATGGGGAAAAATATCCTCCATGTGGGAGAGTTGGGCAATGCCAAGCTGGTTAAGAACGCCATGGCCATGTTGGCGGCTATTCTACATATGGGGATGGCAGAGATATTTAATTGGCTCAAAAAGGGGGGCGTGGCAGAGGAGACCTTTCACCAGGCCCTCAAAGGCTCGCAGAGCCACTCTGAAACCATAGAGCGGATTTGCCAGGCCTGGGTCAGCCGCAAATTCAAGCCGCGCAAGTCCTGGATGCCAAAGGATGTAGGCTTCGGACTAGAGATCGCTAAAGAAATGGAGGTTCCGGTTCCCTTCAGTGGCTTGGCGTCTCAACTCTTTGCCATTGCCCAAGCCAACGGCCTCGATGGTTATGAGGCGACCGGCATCTGTTATCATGTGTACGAGCTCATCACGGGTCAGAAAAAGGGATCAGCCTATTGAAAAAGGTTCGACCTTGAGGCTCACCTCGAAAGGCCCATCTGCCATCAGCCGGCCTGGGAGTCTCTCTCCGGTCCGATGCGATACGTCACTGCTACGCTTGACGGAGGACACGCTCGATGCTCCTCGCTCGACGCATCGGCCCTTCGAGATACCCCCAGGCCAGCGGTAATGATAGTTGCGCTGCGACCCGCTCGCTCAGGGAGACTCAGACCGAGGACCGGGGACCGAAGACCGGTCTTTCGTCTCCGGTCTTCCGTCATTCTTCCGCGCCGTTCGGCTGTCTTCGACAGGCTCAGACCCTGAGTTCATCGAAGGGAGCTCACGGTCGAAGCCTCGCGGCTATCTTAACTTGGACCTTCTTGACCAGGCTGGGGACAGAGTTTTTCAACGCTGTGATAAGGATAAGGGGAGGTTGTTTTGATTCCTACAGAGAGGATCTCTCGGTTCCTGAGTTTTCTTTTGCGGCATCGGCCCCCGGATTATCCGCTGTATTTCGATGCGCAAGGCTACGCTCCTTGGAGCGATCTGATCGCAATAGTTCAAGAGCGTTTCCCGGAAATCACGGAGGGGGAGATTCAAAGCGTTATCGAGCATTCAGAGAAAAGGCGCTTCGAATTGAAGGGAGACAAGGTCCGCGCAACTTACGGGCACTCTTTTCCCGTGGAGCTGGGGCTGGAATGCGAGAGGCCTCCGCCTCGTCTCTATCATGGAACGGCCCGCGACCTGGTTCAGGCCATTTTGCAGGCGGGACTCAAGCCTCGAGGCAGGCAGTATGTACACCTGAGTTCTTCTCCGGAAGAGGCGCTTGCCGTGGGCAAAAGGCGCGATCCCAATCCCGGCATTCTGCTTATCGATTCCCAGGCGGCGCACGCCAGTGGGATTCTCTTTTATCCTTCGGGGCCTTTGTTTCTGACCAAAGAAGTTCCGCCCAGGTTTTTGTCTTTGTGGGAAGAGTGAACCTGAGTGTAGCCGGAGTCACAGGCTCAGCTTGACTTTGGCGCGTCGAAGCCGTTATAAATACCTATAATACCGCCTATTTTTAGCAAACCGAATCGTTCGGACAAAGGCTGGATCCGTTCAGAAAGGTCCCAGGGCACGGTTTCTGGCTCCTTGTTTTCGGTTTCCGGTGTACTGGGTCCGCCACAGGGCTTCGGACGGATCAGCCTCCGCCACAAAACTTTGGACGGACTCGCGAATGTTTTGTGGTGAGAAAGTTTGTCGGCTGAAACTTCAAGCTGAAAGCCAGAGATTACAAATTTGAGAGATGGTCCCTTTTCAACGGGATGGTTAAAGGCAGAAATGAAGAGTCACCTTAGGGAGCTGTTGACCCGGACCATTGAGAAGATGGCAAAGGGGGGAGAGCTGAAGTCAACAGACCTCCCCCCTTTGCTTCTCGAGTCTCCGAAGCAGAAGGAATTCGGAGATTTAGCTACCAACATAGCCTTGGTCTGGGCCAAGGAGCAGGGCAAATCGCCGCGGGCTATCGCGGAGGTGATCCTGAAAAATCTGGAAGATCCGGAGCGGATCCTGGAGCGTGTGGAAATTGCCGGTCCCGGTTTTCTCAATTTCTCTTTTTCTCCCGCCTTTTGCTACCGGCGCCTCAAAGAAACCGACGCCGAGAGTGGTGCGGAGTTGGACCTGGGCCGAGGGGATAAGGTGCAGGTGGAGTTCGCCAGCGTCAACCCTACGGGTCCTCTCCATGTGGGGCATGGGCGCGTGGCGGTCATCGGAGATGTCTTGGCCCGTTTGCTCGATGCGGTGGGATTCGACGTAGAACGAGAGTACTACGTCAACGATAGCGGCAGGCAGATCGAGAACTTAGGTCTTTCTCTCTATCTTCGCTATCGGGAGCTCTATGGCGAGAAGGTCGAGTTCCCCGAGGGAGGATATGCGGGAGATTACGTTAAAGATATGGCTGCAGAGATAAAGCAACGGTGGGAAAAAAAATTTCTTTCAGGAGAGAGATCGGCCGCGATCGCCGATCTCAGCCGATACGGAAGCGAAAATTTTCTTGCAGCCATTCGTCACGATTTAGGCGATTTCGGAATTCATTTCAGCTCCTTTGTCAGTGAAAAGGCGCTCCGGGAGCGCGGCGAGGTGGAGCGGACCATCGAGCTTTTGCGTTCTCGCGGAGTGATCTATGCCGAGGATGGGGCACAATGGTTTAAGGCGACGGATTACGGCGACGATAAGGATCGAGCAGTGGTCAAGAGCGACGGCGATCTGACCTATTTTGCCGGCGATATCGCCTATCATCGAAACAAGTTCGAGCGAGGTTTTAAAAGGCTCATCAATGTGTGGGGCGCAGATCATCACGGCTATGTCCAGCGTCTTATGGCTGCGATGAAGGCGCTCGGTTACGATCCGGAGACGCTCCAGGTCGTTTTGGTTCAAATGGTCCATCTTTACCGCGGAGGCGAGCCGGTGCGCATGGGGAAGCGCGCAGGGGAGTTTGTGACTCTTCAAGAGGTATTAGAGGAGGTCGGAAAGGATGCGGCGCGGTTCTTTTTTCTCATGCGCAAGGCGGATAGCCATCTGGATTTTGATCTGGAGCTGGCCAAAAAAGAATCCAGCGAAAATCCGGTCTTTTACGTCCAGTACGCCCACGCGCGCATCGCCAGCATCTTCGAGCAGGCCCGCCAGGGAGGGCTCCCGGTAGATGATTCGGTTCTTCGGGACGTCCGGATCGACCGGCTGGCGCTGGCGGAGGAGTTGGAGCTGATCAAGCGCGTTATTCAATTTAATGAGATGGTGGAGGAGAGCGTCGGCGACCTGGAGCCTCATCGCATCGTTTTTTATCTGCTCGAGTTGGCAGGAGAGTTCCACCGCTATTATAATCGAGTTCGGGTTCTCTCGGATGATGCCGAACTGACCCGAGCCCGTCTTTTTTTGGCGCGCAATGTTCAGAGGGTTATTTATAGGGGTTTGTGTCTCTTAGGCATTGAGGCTCCGTTGAAAATGGCTGCTCGTTCCTAGGTTCTCCTTGCAGAGTTGACGGGAAGGAGCTCAACAGAGGTGGTTTTTATGGCGGAAAATCGCAGAGGAAAGGGTCTCTATTATCTTAGTCGAGGTCAGCTCGCAATCGTTGCAGCGGGATGTACCGTGACCTCGGTGGTGGTTTTCTTCTTGGGCATTCTGGTCGGGCAGGGGATAGAAGAGGGAAACACGGCCAAACAAGAAGAACCTTTAGTTAAAATCCCGGTTCAGGCTCTGAGCTCCGGCGTGAACATGAAGACGCCGGCCAAAGAGGAGATGACCTTCTACGATACGCTGGCCAAAGGTTCCACCGCAGCCGAAAAGGAGCGGAAGCCTCAGGTAGAAGCAACCAAGACTCCCGAGAAGGCGGCAAAGCCCGCTGTCAAAAAGAAGCCGCCGGCGTCCACGCAGAAGGTTCAGAAAAAGGCAAAGTCGAAAAGACCGAGAGGCAAATGGAGCGTTCAAGTCAACGCTTATGCGGAGAAAAGGGACGCGAAGCGTTTGGTCAAGAAACTCACCGGTAAAGGGTATGATGCGTATGTCGTTTCCACGAATATCAAAGGACGGATTTGGTATCGTGTGCGTGTGGGTCGGCTGGCCACGCGGCAAGAAGCAAGAAATCTGCAGCGGACTCTGATGACAAAGGAAAAATTTGCCAAGGCTTTTGCTACGCGTCGATAAAACCGGGCGACAGTGCTGGAGTTGAAATGAACATTCGAGAAGCCATTGCGAAGTTGGTTGATCGAGCGGACCTCTCCGAGGAAGAGACGATTGAGGTCATGAACCAGATCATGACCGGAGAGGCTACGCCGTTGCAAGTCGCTTCTTTCCTTACCGCTTTGCGGATGAAAGGCGAGACCGTGCACGAGATCACCGGGGCGGCGCGCGTGATGCGGGAAAAGGCGCACCGCGTTCGGGTCAAGGCGGATTGTGTCGTCGACACGTGCGGCACGGGCGGAGATCAGAAAGGGACGTTCAATGTCTCCACGGCCTCTGCTTTTGTCGTCGCAGGTGCAGGGGTTACGGTGGCCAAACATGGGAACCGTTCCGTCTCCAGCCGCTCGGGCAGCGCCGACGTCCTGGCCGCCTTAGGGGTTAAGATCGACGTCCCCAAGGAAAAAGTCGAAGAGTGTCTGGAAAAGATCGGCATCGGCTTTCTGTTTGCGCCGCTTCTTCACGAGGCAATGAAGTACGCGGTTCAGCCCAGACGGGAGATCGGTATTCGGACGATCTTCAACCTCTTGGGCCCGATGACGAATCCTGCGGCGGCGACCCACCAACTGATCGGTATCTATGACGGAAGGCTCACCGAGATGGTCGCTCAGGTGCTGAAAAATCTCGGAATGGTCAGGGCCCTGGTCGTCCACGGGATGGAGGGTTTGGATGAGATCTCTCTCTCGGGGCCGACGAAAGTTTCGGAGCTTTTAGACGGGGAGCTCAAGCACTATACCCTTTCCCCCGAAGAGCTGGGGCTTCAGCAGTGCCGGTTGGAAAATCTTCACGGCGGCAGTCCGGAGGAATGTGCCGCTATTCTGAAGGGAATCCTCCAGGGTGAAAAAGGGCCCAAGCGCGACATGGTGCTGCTCAACAGCGGGGCCGCGCTTTACGTGAGCGGGAGCGCCGATTCCATCGCCCAAGGCATGCAATTGGCCGCAGACTCGATCGATTCCGGCAAAGCCGCAAAAAAATTGGCATCGCTGGTTCAGTTGACCAACGCCGGCTGAGATGGCTCATGACGATAACTTTGGATGCCATCGCGGCCCATGTGCGCGAGCAGATCGGGGTCAGAAAGCGGAACGCTCCGCCGCCGGCCCTGCAAGATCGTCCCCTCTTCCATCTTCCCCGCAAGGGTTTTGAGCAAAGCCTGAAAGGAGACCGTCGCCGCATTATTGCCGAGGTGAAGCGGGCCTCTCCGTCCCAGGGCATCATTCGGGAAGAGTTTGATCCTGTCGGGATCGCCAGGGACTACGCCGCCCATGGGGCGAGCGCCTTGTCGGTTCTCACGGAGGAACGCTTTTTTCACGGGAGTCTTCTCTATCTGGAGCGCATCAGAGAGGAAGTGGTTTTACCCCTTCTACGCAAGGATTTTATTTTGGACGAATACCAGCTGCTGGAAGCCAGGAGTTTCGGCGCCGATGCGGTTTTACTCATCGCTGCGCTTCTGGACGCCGCTCTCCTTAAAGAGCTGAAGGATCAAGCCGGATCTCTTTCTCTGGACGCGCTGGTCGAGGTCCATACGGAACAGGAGTTGGAGACGGCGCTCAAGGCCGGCGCCGGCATGATCGGGATCAACAACCGCGATCTCAAGACCTTTGAGGTCAAGATCGAGACCACGGAACGTTTGATGCCTTTGGTCCCGCCCGGTATCCTGACGGTTTGCGAAAGCGGCATCGATAGCCCGGCACGGATAAAAAGATTAGAGGCCGCAGGGGCCCATGTGTTTTTGGTGGGTGAGACGCTGATGCGCGCGCCGCAACCGGGGGTGAAACTGGGGGAGTTGTTAGGCGATCAGCAGTCAGGGGCTTGAAAGGGGTCGGGAGTCCTAACTCCAAGACTCCCGACCCCCTTTGATCTCTGAAAGCTGAGGGCTGTTTGCTAGCGTTATGGTTAAAATCAAAGTCTGCGGAATTACGAATTTAAACGACGCTCTGAAAGCGGTCGAGTTCGGCGCCGATGCCCTGGGATTTAACTTTTATCCTCCCAGCCCGCGCTGTATCCCTCCGGAGCAAGCGCGATCGATCCTTGAAGAGCTGCCGCCACAGATTTGCAACGTAGCGCTTTTTGTCAACGAACCGAGAGAGAAAGTCAAAGAAATGATTGATTATGGCCGCCTTCCCGACGGGAGGCAGGCCTTTAGCGGCCTTCAGTTTCACGGGGACGAGGGTCAGGAATACTGTCGCGGCTGGGAATTGAAAGTCATCAAGGCCATCCGGGTCAAAGATCGAGAATCGCTGCTTGGAATGGAGAAATTTCCGGCGGACTTTTATCTCCTGGACTCCTGGGCGCCGGGCTACGGCGGGTCAGGTTCGCCCTTCCCCTGGAATTGGCTTGAGGGAATAGCGCCCGACAAACTGATCCTTGCCGGCGGATTGGATGCGCAAAACATTGCGGAAGCCGTTCGGCGCGTTCGCCCTTTCGGGGTCGATGTCTGCACCGGGGTCGAGGCAAGGCCGGGTATCAAAGATCATGGGAAACTCAAAGAATTCATCATCGCTGCCAAGGCGTCGGCCTGAGCTAAGTCGAAGGTCCTGGCCTGAGCTAAGTCGAAGGCTTCCTGACAAAAGGGGGCACTTCGGAATTTTCGGGGGTCGGTACGTTTCCGAGACCCTCATGCCCGCCTTGATCGAGCTGGAGAAGGCCTATGGCGATGCCCGGCGCGATCCTGCCTTTCGGAGAGAGTTTCACCGCTACCTGAAGGAGTATGCCGGAAGGGAAACGCCTCTTTATTTCGCCGAACATTTGACCAAAAAACTCAAGGGGGCCAAGGTCTATCTCAAGCGGGAAGATCTCTGTCATACCGGCGCCCATAAAATCAACAACACCTTGGGCCAAGTGATCCTGGCGCGCAGGAGGGGGAAGAAGCGGATCATAGCGGAGACCGGTGCCGGTCAGCATGGGGTGGCGACGGCGACCGTGGCCGCCATGTTCGGCTTGGAGTGCGAGATCTTCATGGGCACAGAGGACGTGGAGCGGCAATCGTTGAATGTCTTTCGCATGAAGCTCTTGGGGGCAAAAGTCAGGGTCGTCGAGTCGGGGAGCTGCACGCTCAAAGATGCCATGAACGAGGCGCTGAGAGATTGGGTGACCTATGTCCGAACGACCTATTATCTCATCGGGTCGGTGGCCGGTCCCCACCCCTATCCGATGATGGTGCGCGATTTCCAGTCCGTCATAGGACGGGAGGCCCGCAAGCAGATTCTGGCGCGGGAGGGACGGCTCCCGGACTATCTGGTCGCTTGTGTCGGAGGCGGCAGCAATTCCATGGGACTCTTTTATCCCTTTCTCAAGGACCTGGGGGTTCGAATGGTCGGGGTGGAGGCGGCAGGGTTGGGAATCGGCACCGGCCGCCATTCTGCGTCCATTGTAGCCGGCCAAGTCGGCGTCCTGCACGGCAGCAAGAGTTATCTTCTGCAAGACCGGCTGGGTCAGGTCCGTCATGCCCATTCCATCGCTGCCGGTCTCGACTATCCCGGCGTCGGACCGGAGCTGAGTTACCTCCGTGACGCAGGTCGTATTCAATTTGTCTCGGCCACCGACCGGGAGGCCGCAAACGCCCTCAAGCTCCTGTCTCAAGTCGAAGGGATTATCCCGGCGTTGGAAAGCGCCCATGCGATCGCCGAGGCGATCCGGCTGGCCCCACGCGTAAAGAAAAGCGGCTTGATCATCATCAACCTCTCCGGAAGAGGGGATAAGGACATGGGCACGGTGGCCGAATATGTGGGGGTGGATCTGTAGGGGGCTTAGGGCATGGCGCAAAGCGCTAAGCGGATGGTGGACGGCGCATAGCCCTTTGCTCTCTGCGCCATGCGCTTAGCGCATAGCGTGTTCGCGCTCTTGGCGCGAAAAACTTTGATGAATCGCATCGATGCCAGATTTGCCGAACTGAGACGCCGGGGCGAGGCGGCCCTGATTCCTTTTGTTACGGCCGGGGATCCGGATATGGAGACGACGCTCAAGGTTCTGATGGCTTTGGAGCGGGGTGGGGCGGATTGCGCCGAGCTCGGCATCCCCTTTTCCGACCCGATGGCCGACGGACTGACCATTCAACGCTCTTCCGAGCGCGCCTTGAAAAAGGGGGCCTCTCTTCCGCTCATATTGGAGATGGTCCGTGAATTTCGCCGGAAATCGGAGATGCCTTTGATCCTCTTCGGCTATTACAACCCTTTCTTTCGCTTCGGACTGGAACGGTTCACCCGCAAGGCCAAGGCAGCAGGCGTCGATGGGGTTCTCTGCGTGGATCTCCCTCCCGAGGAGGGCGGCGAGTTGAGGCGCTGTACTCGAGCGCAGGGGTTGGACAGCATATTTTTACTGGCCCCGACGAGCGATGCGGAGCGGATCAGGTTGGTGGCTGAGAGAGGACGGGGCTTTATTTATTATGTCTCGGTTACGGGGGTAACCGGGGCACGCAAGAGCTTTGAGGACCGCCTCCCTGCCCAGGTGGCTCGCATTCGGCGCTACACCTCGCTTCCCGTCGGGGTCGGTTTCGGCATTTCCACTCCGCAACAGGCCGCCTGGATCGCCTCTTTTGCCGATGCAGTGGTGGTGGGGAGCGCCTTGATCGGGGTTATGGAAAAAGCCGGGCGGAGCCAGGAGAAGGTAAAACGAGCCGGGGCCTTTATCTCTCACCTCAAGAAGGCGATCAAACGGGTTTCAAAGACCGGTTGTTAGCCTACAATATTTGCGATATCAATACTTGGCCGGATTCTAGTCCGGATTATTCATCGACCTTGGGACAAGCCCCTCCGGTCGACATTGTGTCGCTGTTTCTCGTTTCTGATTAACTAGAAACTCGAAACTACAGACACCGCAGGGTGGCGTTTTTCAGCGATTTGCAATATATGGCATTGTAATATATGGAAAGCTATCAAGAGGTATTAGACTACATCTTTAACCTGCGTGGTGGCGAGATCGATCTCCGATTGCATCGTGTGGAGCAGGCGTTGTCTCTCTTCGGACATCCGGAGCGTCGTTATCCATCGATCCACATTGCCGGCACCAATGGGAAAGGGTCCAACGCTGCGATGTTGCACGCTGTTCTCGCCGCGCAGGGCTATCGTGTCGCGCTTTATACCTCCCCCCATCTGGTCTCTTTCACCGAGCGCATTCGGGTGGGCGAAGAAGAAATTTCGCAGGAGGAAGTCGTGGACTTGGTGGATGAAATCAGGCGCCGGTCAGCGGAAAGCGCCATTTCTCTCACCTTTTTTGAGTTTGTAACCGTAATGGCTTTAGTCTATTTTGCCAGGCTTAAGGTTGATGTGGCCGTGGTGGAAGTGGGGATGGGAGGGAGATGGGACGCGACAAACCTCGTGATGCCCAAGGTTTCCGTCATCACGACCATCTCCAAAGACCACGAGGCCTATCTGGGTTCGACCCTT
Organism: Deltaproteobacteria bacterium; assembly: GCA_030620935.1. The sequence continues at coordinate 10,457 of JAUXIP010000024.1, forward strand.
CGCTCCATTGCCCGTGAGAAGGCTGGAATCATTAAGCAAGGAGTTCCCGTGGTCTGTGGTTCCGTGCCTTTAGATGTGGGAGAGTTCCTGAGGCAGATAGCCGACGGGAAAGGGTCGACCATCTCTTTCTTGGGAAAAGACTTTTTCTTCGGCTTGAAAGAAAGGGTCTATTTCGACTATAGGGGGATGGGATGGGATTTGGCCGATCTGGCCTTGGCCCTACGAGGACGATACCAGAGGAGCAATGCGGCTATCGTTCTTGCTACGTTGGAGGCGATGCGCCAAGACTTTCCCGTGACCGAGGAGGCTATACGCAAGGGTCTGGCCACGGTGTTTTGGCCCGGCCGGTTTGAGGTGGTCGGGCGGTACCCCACGATCATTCTGGATGGGGCGCACAACGGCGAGGGCGTCAAGGCACTGGTCAGGGAAGTAAGAGATTTTCAGGGGAAAAAGAAGGTCAGGATGCTTTTTGCTGCTATGGCAGATAAGGACTGGCCCTTTATGTTGAAAGAGCTGTCGGCCGTGGCCGGAGAGGTGGTTTTAACGCGAGTCCCGATGGAGCGGAGTGCGGATCCAAACAGACTCAAGGAGGCAGTTCCCAAGGAAGTGCCGGTGGCCGTCGTCGAGGATCCGCTGGAAGCGATGGACTACCTGCTTCGCAGCGCCGCGGCGGATCAGACAATCCTTGTCGCGGGCTCTTTGTATCTTTTGGGGAAGGTGAGACCTTTGCTTGTTAATAGTGTGTCCGCACCAAGGGAGACAGTTGGAGACGGGTTGTAATTAATCGAAGGTAAACCCCCAGCTTTGCTGGGAGACTCGCACAGTTTGATATTTGCGGGAGTGGTGATTGGAGAGGCTTCATGGGTGCAACGCAAGGATTGTGTAGGGTTCTCTCTCCAGAGAGTAAGAGTGAGGGGGCAGAAGAGATCCTCGGCACCCTCACCTCCATCCTCTCCCATCGAGGGAGAGGAAGTAAGAAGAGGATTGTGGATCTTGGTGCCAGCGTAAGCTGGCCAGTCAGCTTTAGGCTGATTACAAATCAAGCCTCCGGCTATGGCGGAGGTACATGACTCAAATGACCTTTTGGAGCAAATACAGCGTTTTTAGCCTGGGCTTGGTTCTGTTTTTATTCCAGGCCTTTTCATCGTCGGCGCAGGACAGGCAGCCGGCATCCGGCGCCGGAGGGAAAGAGATCGAGATCAGCGCGGACTCTCTTTCCGTCGGCGAAGCAGGGACGCAGGTGCAGGCCAAGGGAAACGTCGAGATCAAACGGGGAGAGACGATTCTAAAAGCCGATGAGGTGCGGATCAACCGGGCGACCCAAGAGGTGGAGGCGGCCGGTGGATTTTCTCTCGATAGCCCCGAATGGAAACTCAAAGGTGAGTCCGTACTGTTCAACATGGAGCAGGAAACAGGCGAGATCCTTCAGGGGGATATCTTTTTCGATCGCGATCACCTCAGCCTCAGCGGGAGTCGATTCGAGAAGTTTGCCGGCCAAAAGTACCATGTGGATGAAGGGTTCTTTACCACCTGTCTCTGTGAATCAGGCCCGCCCTCTTGGAAGATATCGGCGAAGGAGATCGATCTGGATACGGATGGGACCGGGACCATCCG
>JAUXIP010000391.1 GCA_030620935.1 Deltaproteobacteria bacterium
CGCTCTTCCCGTCATAGCCGTCGAAGAGACCCATCATCCCCTCCACCACACCGACTTCTTTGCCATCACAGTGTCGCCGCAGGGACTGAAGATTGAATTCTCTGCTCAACATCCAGCCATCGAGATTATAGGAGGTCACTCCTGCCACCTGGCGGTGCAGTCCGGGGTCGATAAAGTCCGGCCCGACTTTAAAGGGTTGGACTTTCAGCCCTCGACGGCGCAGAGCAGCCAAGAGCCCGAGCGTAACGGTCGTTTTCCCAACCCCGCTGTGGGTCCCGGCAATGGCAAAGGCAGATAGAGAACGAGTCATGTTCATGTTCCCTGCATAAGCTTGCAACACCCTAAAGACCCTGGCCGCCGAGAAGGCGGTGGGTGCAAGGCGGAGCGAGGGATCGCACCGCAGCGTACAGGCTAGTACGTGAGGATGCGAACCCGAAGCGACAACCCAGCAAGCGCCCCTTATCGGAGGATCAGGGTCATATGCTGTTCAACGTTGAAGCGACGCAAAGACAACAAGAGAAAAGGTCTCTGTTAGCTCTCCGACAGCTCCGAATGTATCTCCCGTCACCCCGCCCAAGCGACGATGGAGATAAAATCTGCTGGAAAGTGTAAAAAGTAAGATCGCCATGGCGATCAACAAGCCAACTTTTCCTGAGATAGCGAAGACCAGTGCCAGGGTGACTATGGTAGCCAGGAAAAGATGGTGCCCGCGCACGTGTTCCACCACGATCTGACCCAGTCCTTCGCGTGCCGATACGGAGCGGTAAGCCAAGACCACCATGGCCCAGCGACTCAGTACCGGTGCGAGAAGGAGTCCTCGTTCTCGCATTTCTCCCATCGCGTCAATGGCACGAATTTTGAAGACCACGACCACCAAGATTGCCAAAAGGCCAAAAACTCCGACATAACTGTCTCGCATTGCTTTCAGAGCATTTTCTCGGCCGCCTTTAGCTCCCAGTCCGTCAAAAGTGTCCCCGAGGCCATCCAGATGCAGCGCCCGGGTCATCAGGATCAAGAGTGTCACCAGCACAACGCTCAGGATCTCCGGTGCCAGATACGGCTCAAGAAAGCGATTGCAGAAGACAAGGATCAAGCCGAGAGAAAACCCCACTAGGGGGAAGAACGGCGTGGATCTGCCGATCTCTTCCGGTGTGGCGGTCACCGCCCCGGACCACGGAAGGACAGTCAAAAACTGAAACGCAGCCAGTAACGATCTCATTCCCTCTTCCCCGCAACCCTGGCCGTCTCAAACGTCGCCATCTCCCGCAGGATCTTTACCCCAGCTTCGACCAGGCCCATGGCAATGCAGGCCCCGGTTCCCTCTCCCAAGCGCATCCCCAAGTCCAAAAGGGGAGAGAGCTTGAGATGGTCGAGCATGGCACGGTGGCCGCTCTCTGCCGAAAGATGAGAGGCAAAAAGGATATCGCCGACGCTGGGATTAAGGCCGTGGGCCAAAATCGCTGCCGCAGTGGAGATGTAGCCGTCCAGAATGAGAGGCATGTGATGTGCCGCCGCACCTAGGATAAAACCCGCGATAGCTCCGATCTCCAACCCGCCTATTTTGGCTAGAACGTCGAGCGGATCCTTGGGATTCGGACGGTTTAAAGAGAGTCCAGTTTCAATGGCGGCGACCTTGTGCTGCCAAGTTGATGAATCGATGCCCGTTCCCCTCCCCGTGATGTCACGGACGGAAATACCCGTCAGGGCGGAACAGATCGCTGCCGCGCTGCTGGTATTGCCGATCCCCATATCGCCCGCGCCGAGGAGGAAGAGATTTTGAGAAGCCGCATCCTGCGCCAAGCGAATTCCTGTCTCAACGGATTGCAGCGCTTCTTCTCTTGTCATGGCAGGACCTCGAGCAAAATTAGATGTCCCCCGCCTAATTTTCAGAGAATGCAGTCCCTTCAAAGAAGAAAACTCGTGGTCGACTCCTACATCCACCACTTCCACATCCACGCCGAAATGGCGGCCCAAGACATTGATGGCCGCGCCACCATTGAGAAAGTTATAGGTCATCTGAGCCGTGACCTTGCTGGGATAGGCGCTCACCCCCTCCTCCACGATCCCATGGTCGGCGGCAAAAACAAAAATGAGCTTCCGCCCCAAGCGCGGCGGGATCTCGCCTTGAATACAGGCCACTCGGAGGGCCAGCTCTTCCATCTTGCCCAGACTGCCCTTCGGTTTTGTCAATTGATCCAGACGCCGTTGCGCCTCAGGCTCAATGGATCGGTCTACGGGAAGAATCTTTTTTAGGGCTTGCTGCAAGCTCATCCTATTTCAATCTTCTTTACCGTAAGAGGAACACCGGCGACCAGAAGAATAATCTCGGTCGCCACTGCCCCAATGCACTGGTTGGCCCATCCGGCAAGGTCACGAAACTGGCGTGCGAGCGCATTGTCGGGGACGATCCCCGACCCGACCTCGTTCGCCACAAGCAACAGATGAAAATCAAAATGGGGCAACTTATCCACGAGATCTTTCGCCGCGCTTTTAACGCTCTCCTCGCCTCTTCGAATCAGGAGATTGCTGACCCAGAGAGTCAAGCAATCCACCACGACGCAATCGATTTTTCCTTGGTGCGCCAATAGCGCTTTTTCCACATCCAGCGGTTCCTCAACAGTAATCCAGTTCTCGCCGCGCCTTTTCTTGTGCTCGGCAATCCGGCGCGCCATCTCCTCATCTCCTGCCTCGCCGGTTGCGAGATAGAGAAGTCTCGGCCCCAACCCAAAGGCACGTTCTTCGGCATACCTGCTTTTTCCTGAACGTGCCCCTCCGGTAATCAGAACGATCTCTTTAATCACAGGCGGATTCCCCGGATCGAGGTAGAGATCGAATCGACCCCATATACTCCTTTAACCCTTTGAGAAGAAGCTGGCTGCTTCTTCTTAGGTGCACGGCCACACGAAAGTAGTTTTCTCCGAGCGCGGAAAAAGAATCGCAGGAACGGATTAAAA
>JAUXIP010000058.1 GCA_030620935.1 Deltaproteobacteria bacterium
ATCGTGGGCGCCGGAGCCGAATATGGTTCCTATAACAACCCAAAGGAAGGCCGGTACCCATCCCCAGATCATCGCAATGGCCGGTCCCACAATTGGTGCAGCCCCGGCCACTGAAACAAAATGATGCCCCATAAGGATATGCTTGGGAGTGGGCACGTATTCCACTCCATCTTCCAGCTCGTGGGCAGGTGTTTTAAAATTAGGGTCGAGCCGATAGATTTTTTCAGCCAAGAATTTGGAATAGTAGCGGTAAGCAAGGTAGAACGCGATGAGACCGATAACAAGCAAAACGATCGCGGGCATAGAAGTCTCCCCTTTTATTGGTCGAATTGGGTCCCTGCTTGGCCAAAATATTCTTTGCCCGATCCTCTGTCAACCGGATCCAGCCCAGTCGCGGTGTAACAATCTGTGATGATTTTTCCTCGTGTCACGAATAATGTGGGCTAGGTTCTTCTAGATATCTAGATATAAGGATCAGTTTTTCTGTGGTCCCCTCATTGCCGAGAAGATGATGGCCAGCAGCGCAAAGAGGTTGACGATATGGACGGTATGCCTGAAGGCTTTTATGAAAATTTCTGGAGAGGAGGCCCAACTTTCCGGGGATCCGATTTGGAGCTGAGTCAAGCCGGCGACGGTCAATCCGTAAGTGAAAATAGCTGTTGACAGGGCAACTCCCGTAGAACCACCAATCCGTGCCGTAGTCACCGTCATACCGGAGGCGGCCCCGGCCCTGCCTTGCGGGACTGATCCGAGAATGGCGCTTTGGTTGGGCGAATTGAATATGGCCCAGCCGAGCCCCATCAGCACCAGCGGGAAGAGGATTTGGACCACCGTCGAGTCGAGGCCAAGAGAGGCAATGAAGAATTGACCTGCTAAGAGAAAGACTGCGCCGACAGTACAGAGTAAACGAGAGCCCAAACGGTCTGAGAGCCAGCCGGCTATCGGAGCGACCATAACGATGACGACCGAGTTCGCAATGATAATCCAGCCCATCTGAAAAGGAGTAAAGCCCATGATGCTTTGAAGATAAAAAGGGATGAGGAATTGGACGGCCGATTGGGTTAAAGCAACGACGAAAAGACTCAAGTTTCCAAAGCTGAATAGGCGATTGCGAAATAGGGATAGATGTAGGATCGGTGTCTCGGCTCGAAGTTCAGTCCAAATGAACAGACAAAAGGTCATGACAGAGAAAAGTGCCAGTGACTGAACTAGGAGATGGCTCAGGCCGAGTTGAGAGAACTGGTTCATTCCGTAGAAAAACGATATGTTGGTGAGCAAGAGAAGAGAAGCTCCTAGAAAGTCGATCTTAACTCCACCTCTCCGCTCTACTTTCTCTTCTAAAATTTTCCAGGCAAGGCATCCGCCTGCCAGGCCAACCGGGATATTGAGGTAAAAGATCCAGCGCCAGCCTATGGTGTCGATCAACAATCCTCCCAAGGTCGGACCCATGAGGTACCCGACGTGGAATGCCATTGAGGTCAGACCGATGGCCTTTCCGCGTTCCTTCGCGGGGACGATCACCGAGACGATCGCCCGGCCATGTGCGGTGATCATCGCCCCGCCGATTCCCTGAATGATTCTAAAGATGATGAGTTGAGCCGGAGATTGAGAAAGTCCACATAGGGCGGAACTCAAGATAAAAAGGAAAAAGCCTCCGACGTAGATTCTCTTCCTGCCGAAGAGATCGCCCAGGCGTCCCAGAGTCAAAACTAGGCCGATGATCGTGAGATCGTACGCCAAGATTGTCCATTGAATCGTAGTCAGGTGGGTTTGGAAGACGCGCGTCAAGGTAGGCAAGGAAACCAGGATGGCTCTTTGGTTGAGGGCAACCATGAAAAGACCCATGCAAACCAGGAAGAGAACTAATCGCGGATTCTGTTGCCATTTGCTGTCGTCTACTTTCACCACCGTGTAGCTTCCACACCTATCTTTGCCTGAAAAATCGCCCGAATGAAATACTGTGAGATTCTCTGAATAGAGACTAAAACACCTGGCGCGCCGAGCCGGACCGCAAACAAAGAATGACTCGCTTTGGCAGGGAATTAAAAACTCTCCCGCTTATTTAAGCCGGGAGGTCTCACTAAGCGTCCGCTTGAGCTCCTCTTTGGCTTTTCTGCGGTTATACGTTTTCTTGTCCTTGAAAGGCTTGCTCGGAGGAGGAAGCTCTTTGCGGGTTTGCTTGAGAGGTAAGGGGATTTTTTTCTTTGGTCTCTTTGGGGAAGAAGTCAATGGAGGAGCCCTTCCGATAAGGCCTCGTCGGTAAAAATGGGTCCCCCGTGGGTGAAGATCAGACTGTTTCCGTCGGAGTCGATCTTCACGTGATCCCCGTCTTTGAATTCACCTTCTAGGATCTTGATGGCAAGCGGGTCTTGGATCAACTTCTGGATGGTCCGCTTGAGCGGACGTGCTCCGTAAACCGGGTCATAGCCCTTTTCAGCTAAGAACTCCTTGCCCTTGTCCGTAACTTCAAGCGCCAATTTTCTGTTCGCGAGGTTTTTGCGCAGGCGTTTGAGCTGGATTTCCACGATCGCCTTGATCTGTTCACGACCCAGACTGTTGAAGATGATAATTTCGTCGATGCGGTTGAGAAACTCCGGTTTGAACGCTTCCCGCAAGACAGCTGTTACTCTCTGTTCGATCTCTTTGCCGTCTTTTTCTCCTAGGTCCTGGATGTATTGACTTCCTAGATTGGACGTCATGATGATCACGGTGTTTTTAAAATCCACTGTTCTGCCCTGACCATCGGTCATGCGGCCGTCCTCGAGAATTTGCAATAGGGCATTGAAGACCTCGGGATGAGCCTTTTCCACTTCGTCAAACAGGATAACGGAATAGGGTCTTCGGCGCACGGCTTCCGTCAGATAACCCCCCTCTTCGTAGCCTACATATCCCGGTGGGGCGCCGATCAATCGTGCCACGGAGTGCTTTTCCATGAATTCAGACATGTCCAACCGAACCATCGCCTGTTCATCGTCGAAGAGAAACTCAGCTAGGGCACGGCAGAGTTCCGTCTTTCCGACTCCCGTGGAACCGAGGAAGATGAAAGAGCCTATCGGCCGGTTCGGGTCCTGTAATCCTGCCCGGACTCGACGGACTGCATTGGAGACGGCTCGGACCGCCTGCTCTTGTCCGACCACTCTGGCCTTCAATCGCTCTTCCATTCTGAGCAGCTTTTGAACCTCCCCTTCCATCATCCTTGCCACGGGGATCCTGGTCCACTTGGCTACGACTTCGGCGACATCCTCGGCGTCCACCTCTTCTTTCAACATCTTGCTCTCTTTTTGCAACTCGGTGAGCTGCCGATTTTTGCTCTCTAGCTCTTTGTTTAATTGCGTGAGAACGCCGTAGCGCAGCTCGGCAGCGCGGTTTAGGTCTCCACTCCGCTGCGCCTGCTGGTCTTCGACCTTGGTCGCTTCGATTTTTTCCTTCAGGGCGCGGATCTTTTGGATCACATCCTTTTCTTTTTTCCACTGGACCTTAAGTTGGTCAGAGCTGTCCCGCAGTTCTCGGATTTCACGATCCAGGCGCTGAAGCCTTTCCTTGGAGGCCTTATCCTTCTCTTGCTTTAAGGCCTGTCGCTCGATCTCCATCTGGAGGATTTTCCGCTCCACTTCGTCAAGCTCCGTAGGCATGCTGTCGATCTCGATCCTGAGTCGGGAGGCTGCTTCGTCGATGAGATCAATGGCCTTATCGGGGAGAAATCGATCGCTGATGTAGCGATGCGATAAAGTGGCGGCCGCCACAATCGCGCCGTCGGTGATGCGCACGCCGTGATGCACTTCGTATCTTTCTTTCAGGCCTCTGAGGATGGCAATGGTATCTTCGACCGATGGCTCGCCGATGAGAACCGGTTGGAATCTTCTCTCCAGGGCCGGATCTTTCTCTATTCGCTTGCGATACTCGTCCAGCGTCGTGGCCCCGATGCAATGGAGTTCGCCGCGGGCCAGTGCGGGTTTTAGCATGGTGGAGGCGTCCATGGCCCCCTCGGCCGCGCCTGCCCCCACCAAGGTGTGAAGCTCGTCAATGAAAAGGATGATTTGCCCGCTGGCCTCGGTCACTTCTTTCAGAACAGCCTTGAGTCTCTCCTCGAACTCACCGCGGAACTTCGCTCCGGCCACGAGCGCGCCCATGTCCAGCGCCACAAATTTTTTGTCCTTAAGACTCTCGGGAACATCGCCGTTGACGATCCTCAACGCCAGTCCTTCGGCGATAGCGGTTTTTCCTACTCCCGGCTCTCCGATCAAGACGGGGTTATTTTTCGTCCGCCGGGAGAGTACCTGAATCACTCTACGAATCTCGTCATCCCGACCGATCACCGGATCCAGTTTGCCCTTGCGCGCGAGATCGGTCAGATCTCGGCTGTATTTTTCCAGGGCACGGTACTTTCCCTCCGGATCGGGATCCGTAATTCTCTGGGCCCCGCGAATATCCACTAGTGCCTTGAGAATATGATCTTTGGATACGTCGAGCTCCTTCAAGAGTCTGCCGGCTTCTCCGTTATCCTCCACCATGGATAGCAGGAAGTGCTCGGTAGAAACGTATTCGTCTTTCAATCCTTCAGCGGCAGCCTCGGCTCCTTCGATAATCTTTTTCAGGCGCGGCGTGATGTATGTCTGGCCCGCGGTCGCTCCGGTCACTTGAGGGAGACGATCCAAAGTGTGCTCGAGTTTCTCAAAAAGGGAGGCGATAGGAATGCCCAGCTTCTGCAGAAGGAAAAGAACCACTCCTTCTTTCTGGCCCAGAAGCGCCATGAGGAGGTGCTCCGCGTCGATGGCTTGGTGATTTCTCTTCTCCGCCAACGCTTGGGCGTTCTGCAAGGCTTCTTGGGATTTAATCGTCAATTTATCAAGACGCATCTGTTTCTCCAAACAATTGTTGGAAAGTTAATCATCATCTGACGTTGTGTCAAGAAAGGAATAACAGAGAAGGGAAACTACGGAAGGCTTAGGAAAGCGAAAGAGAAAAGATTTTAGAGCATCGGGTTCGAGGGACTCATCACAATGCCCTTCTCCTTGGTGATGCTGAACTCATACTGCCCCATATCCAGGGCCGTGCTGTGCATCTTTTCAATGACCATGGTCCTGACAAAACGATTCGTAGCCCATACCATCTCCAAGACGATGGAGCCGGCAGCCAGATATTCTTCTATTCCATGCACGTTCTTCTCTCCGATCCTGGGAACAGCATAGGTAGTAAGTATATTGGTGGTATCCATTTGGCTTTGAAGGGAATGGACCAGCATGCGCGCCTGATCTTGAATGCGCGCAGTCGAGTCCCGCAACAGGACCAACGGCCCGGCCGGGTCGACCACCAACCGCTTCGCCTCCATTCTTTTAACGTACCCGCTCAAGTCTGCTACAACCTTCTGGATATCCACTTGCTTGTCTTTGCCGCCTCCAGCCGACGGGTTGCTGAAGTAGGCGGAGGCATCTAGGATGAGAAGTTCTTTCTTCTCGATATATTGAGGCAAATCCCAGCCCAGCGAGACCCCTTGCTCGATAATATCGGCGGGCCTTTGGTCTATGGCGACAAAGACCCCCTTTTCCCCTTCTAGGAGTCCCTGATAGATAAACTGTAGGCAGAATATGGTCTTGCCTGTGCCGGGCTCTCCCGTTAGCAGATAGGATTTGTTTACGGGAAATCCCCCTTCGATCAAGGGGTCCAAGGTCGGGATTCCGGTTGATATCCGATTAATACTCATTGAAAGTCCTTTTTACCAAATTTTCGTAGTCTAGGAAAGAGCTTCATCCGTCCGTAAGCTTGCAACACCTTGAACCCCTGACCGTGACGTCAAGCATTCAGCCGTCAGCAATTAGCAGTCTCCGCCTTAGGCGGATCAGCCGCTGGCTGAAGCTACTCCGCTGAAAGCTATTGCCTGCGACAACGATGCAAGCATCCCTTCGGCTGAGCTCAGGTCGATGCCTTATCGGCGGATCAGGGTTTGAAATGAGTGGTCGCTGCAGCTACAATCCGTCGTTATGTCTCGCTACTTCCGACCAAATATCGCCAGCCTAGAGAGCTATCTCCCAGGAGAACAACCCCAGAACGGGGACTACATCAAGCTCAACACTAACGAAAATCCCTATTCTCCTTCTTCCCGTGTTCTCTCTGCCCTGCGCAAGGCCGCAAACCCATCACTCCGTCTCTATCCGGACCCTCTAAGCCAAAGTCTAAAGTCGCTGGCGGCCGCTACTTACGGCGTGGGGCCCGAGAATGTTCTCGCCGGCAATGGCTCCGATGAGCTTCTGTCAATCTTGACGCGTTGTTTCGTAGGCCCGAGAGATCGGGTGGTCTATCCTGTGCCGACCTATACTTTTTACGATACCCTGGTCGCTATTCAAGACGGGGAAAAAGTGGAGATTGACTATCCCGACGATTTTGCCATTCCCGATGGACTTTCTTCACAAAAGGCCGCCCTGACCTTTCTCTGCAATCCCAACTCTCCGTCGGGGACTCTAGTTTCCATAGAAGAGATTGAGAGACTGGCTCGGTCTGTGTCGGGTATCCTTGTGGTGGATGAGGCTTACATCGACTTTGCCGAAGGAGAGAAAACATCCGCCATTGGACTGGTGAGACGGTTTTCCAATCTCATCGTCCTGCGGAGCTTCTCTAAGTCCTTCTCCCTCGCGGGCATGCGCGTCGGTCTGGCCTTTGCGGCTGAGGAGATCATCTCAGGAATGATCAAGGTCAAGGATTCCTACAATCTAAATCGTCTAAGTCTGGCCGCAGCTGTTGCTGCGCTCAATGATCTTGGGTGGATGGGGCGCAACGTCCGCCGAATCCAAAAGTCCCGAAAGCGATTGACCCAAGGCTTGAAACGTTTGGGCTTCGAAGTCCTTCCTTCTCAGGCCAACTTTGTCATGGCCCGAAAGAAAGGACAAAATCTCAGGGTATTGTACAAAGAATTAAAACGGCGAAAAATCCTTGTGCGTTACTTTGACGAACCAAGGTTGAATGACAGTCTTAGGATTACTGTCGGGACACCACGGGAAATCAGCGCGCTCTTACAGGCAATTGAAGCGATCGGGGTTGGCAGGTAAAATCCATCGAAGAGACCGCTTGGCGAACGGCGGCCTGAGGGACCGTAATCCGTGCGCAAGCTCGTAACACATTAAAGCCGCTTATCGACGGATCAGGGAAGGAGTCCGAACGTGAGACCCATGAAAATTGCTGAGCTGGACCATATCGTTCTTAATGTCCGCGACATCGATCGATCGCTTACCTTCTACACCCAGGTGTTGGGACTCCAAGGAGAACGGGTGGAGGAGTTTAAGAACGGCAAGGTCGGATTCCCTTCGGTGCGTATCAATGAGCACACCATCATCGACCTGAGCCCGCTAAAAGGGGACTCCAATTTGGTGCAAAGGGAAAGACAAAAAGCACAGGAAAATCTCAATCACTTTTGCCTGGTAGCGGAGAAGGCGGACTTTGCGAAAGTCATTGAATACTTGAAGGACCATAAGGTTTCCATCATCCGGGGACCTGTATCGCGGTGGGGAGCTAGGGGTCGGGCGACTTCGGTCTACCTGCTGGATCCCGATGGTAACGAGATCGAAATCAGATGCTACTAATGCTTCTTTCGCGTCCGTCTCCCACCAGCGCCAGGCCGCTAAAAGAGATGCCCAGCTGCCGGCCTGGGGGCATCTATCCGGTCCGATGCAATACATCCGTCTTACGCTCGCCAAATTGATGATGGCATCTCTTTGCTACGCTTGGATCTCCTCGTCCAGTGCATCGGCCCGTCAAGATACCCCCAGACAGGATTGTACGAACAGTGTCTTTTCCTGGGATGAGGATTGTTTTGCCTTTGTACGTTTTGATCTTGGAGTAAAATAGCGTAAGGCTTTTTCATGAGCCAAAAGGTTGAAAATAGCGGCCTGGTACAGGGAATCGTTGCTAGGATCACCTATCAGGATCCGGAAGGCCGGTTTACAGTCGCCCGGCTGGAGGTCGACGGGTCTCAAGAGGTCACAGTCGTGGGCGAGATCTTTCCCCTCCGCGAGGGTGAAGAGATCAAGGCCAGCGGTTCTTGGAAAGTGCATCCTCGCTACGGTCTTCAGTTTCAGGCTGAGCGGTGGGAAAAGATTGAGCCTGCCACTTTGGAAGGTATCGAGCGATATCTCGGGTCCGGATTGATCAAGGGTATCGGACCGGCTTACGCTCGTCGTCTGGTCTCGGCGTTCGGCACAGAGACTTTAAAGATTCTCTCAGAAGAGCCCCATCGATTATTTGAGGTGGAGGGGATAGGGAAGGTTCGTGTACAACGGATCCTTCGCGCCTGGGAGGAGCAAAAGGGCATGCGCGAGGTTATGGTTTTTCTGCAGGGGCATGGAGTTGGCAGCGCTCTTGCCCTCAAGATCTATCGCGCGTTTGGAGCAGAGACGACAGCCAGGGTCAAGGAAAATCCCTACTGTCTAGTGCAGGAAGTCTATGGCGTCGGCTTTTTACTGGCGGACCGAATCGCCGGGGCTATGGGGATTAGCGGAGACTTCCCGCTCAGAGTCCAGGCAGGGTTACTGCATGTGCTGACCAAATTTTCCAATGAAGGTCACTGCTTCGTCCCCCTGGACCTTTTAAAGAGCAATGCTTCCGCTCTTTTAGGTGTGGAGGAAATTGCCCTGGAAGACGCGATTCAGAAGCTTACAGGCAAAGGGGATCTTATTTTGGAAGAGCCTGCTGGTGATGAGTCGGCCCGGGTCTATGCCCGGGAGCTGTATCAAGCTGAGCGGCGGGTTGCCGCGGCCCTTCATGGGATCCTTTCGGCAGCGTCTTGCTTGAAAGATAAAGTCGCGAAAGGTCGGAGAGCTACGGAAGATAAAGAAATAGAGGACCCCTTGGATCTTCTGAGTTCGGATCTCCTTAACTCTTCAGCGTTGTCGCTCGAGGCGGAGCAGCGCGAGGCAGTACGCCAAGCCCTTCGTCAGAAGGTATTGGTCATTACCGGGGGGCCAGGAACAGGAAAGACGACTCTGTTGACCGCGCTCTTGTCGCTTTTTCGCCACAGCAAAATTTCGTTCGCCCTGGCCGCTCCAACCGGCAGGGCCGCCAAGAGAATGGAGGAGGCAGCCGGTGACGACGCCAAAACCATCCATCGCCTCCTCGAATACAATCCGCGCACCCGGGAGTTCCAACGAAGAGAAAATAATCCCCTGGGGGTCGATGTCGTGATTATCGATGAGGCATCGATGGTCGAC
>JAUXIP010000399.1 GCA_030620935.1 Deltaproteobacteria bacterium
GAATCGCCCATGGGAAGAACGATCGCGGAAAAAGTGCTGTCCAAGAATTCTCTTGAGCCGCGCGAGGTTGTCGCAGGGGATTACGTGGGGACGAGAATCGACGGTTTGATGCTCCATGTATCCACGTCTCAAGTCAACCAGAAAGCCATCGAAGGTGGATTACCCGACGGCTTGCCGCGGCTCTGGGATACGGCGCGAGTCTACATGATGACGGATCATCACCAACCCCCGCAAAACGAGCTACAGGCGCGCCGGAACAAGGTCGCCCGGGACCTGGCGGCGCGCTTAGGCGTCAAGTACTTCCATGACGCGGAACCGGGAGTCTGCCATCAGATGATGTGCGACTACGGGTACGTACGTCCGGGGGAATTGATCGTCGGTCCCGATTCCCACTGCACCCTCTACGGTGCGTTGAACGCGGCGGGGACGGGAATTGCGGAGCCGGATGCCGCCTACGCGGCTGTTTTCGGAGAGCTGTGGCTAAAGGTTCCGGACTCGCTAAAGGTAACCATCGAAGGAGAGCTCCCCGACTCTTATCCTGTCTCGAAAGATCTAGTCCTCTACCTGGCCGGCCAATACGGAGACGACATGGCCCAATACCTGGCCATTGAGTACTCGGGAACGGCTGTGCGGGAGATGGATCTGTCCAGCCGCATGTGCCTCGCGGACCACGGCGTAGAGCTGGGCGCGAAGTTCGCATTTTTTGAGGCGGATGAAAAGACACTCTCCTATGTCCGGGAACGCACCGACAGACCCTTCGAGACATTTTCTCCAGACCCGGACGCCCATTACTCACGGGAGATCACTGTTGACTTGAAAGACGTGGGAATCCGAGTGGCGAAACCCCATACCTTTGACAACGTGGTCCCGGTCGAAGAGGTGGCAGGAAAACCGATCGATCAGGCCCTGATCGGATCGTGTGCAAACGGGCGTTTAGAGGACATCAAAGCGGCAGCCAGGATCCTCCGGGGCAGGAAAGTGGCAAAAGGGGTGCGCTTCATCGTGTCTCCCGCCTCTTATCCCGTCTACCTCCAGTGCCTGAAGGCGGGGTTGGTAGAGGATCTCCTCACGTCCGGCGCACAGTTTCTTGCGCCGGGCTGCGGTGTGTGTACCGCCAGGCTGGCTTATATGGTGGACGGGGAGGTGAGCATCACTTCCACGACTCGAAATTACCGCGGCCGCAAGGGAAGCCCCAAGTCTGAGGTCTACCTCGCGGGACCGGCTACGGTGGCCGCATCGGCCGTTGCAGGCGTTATCACGGACCCACGGGAGATGTTGAATGATTCGTCTAGGTAACTTTGTTATAAGAGGGCGGGTATGGAAGTTTGGGGACAGCGTCGATACGAACGTCATGGCGCCGCTTCATTTGATGCGCAAGGGAGAAATAGAAGAGTTGGCCCAACATACGATGGCGGCGCTCAGGCCTGAGTTTCCCGCGCAGGTTCGACCGGGGGATATCCTCGTGGCCGGTCGCAACCTCGGCTGCGGCTCGCATCGTGAGGAGGCCAATCTGGTGTTGGAGAAGGTCGGGATAAGAGCGATAGTGGCGGATTCTGTGGCACGGATTTTTCTCCGAACGTCGATCAACCTTGCTTTTCCGACGTTGGTTGCGCCGGGCGTTTCCGCCCTGATGGAAGATCAAGAGGAATTGGAAATCGACTATCCGAATGGAACGATCCGCAATTTGCGGTCGGGCAAGGAAATCCCGCTGTCCAAGTATCCTCCTTCGGTGGAACAGATCTTTGGGGCAGGCGGGATCCTGACTTTGCTCAAGGATCGGTGCGTCAAGGAGGGACTGGTTCGGCTGTAAAAGTCGGCCCGGTGCCGTGAATCCTGCCATGGAGAACGCGGAGCCAAGGAGGAACACATGAAACAGTGGCCAAAGATCGAGTACAAAGAAGAGTGCATGCGTGAGGGCATGCAGATCGAAGACGTTAACATTCCGGTGGAACAAAAGGTGAGGCTCCTCGAAGCGCTCTCTGAGACGGGATTGAAAAGCATCGTCGTGGGCTCGTTCGTAAGCCCCAAGTACACTCCCCAGATGGCCTGTATCGACGAACTCCTCCGCCGTTTTCGTCCAAAACCTGGTGTGACCTATACGGCCCTGGTTGCGAATCCGCGCGGCGAAGAACGGGCTCGTGCCTATTCACCGCCGCTGACTCTTGAGCGCGAGCCGGTTCCGTATCTACGCTGTCATCTGTGCGATGTTTTCGTGCGTCGAAATTTCAACCGTTCTCAGTCCCAGGAAATTGAACGCTGGCCGGAGATAATGGCACGTGCCAAAGAGAAAGGCTCGGCAGCGGCTGGGATAGGGATTAATTCCCCTTGGGGGTCTAACTTTCAAGGCTTTATTACATTGGACCAGCGTATGGAAATGCTTAAGCGCCAGCACACGTTATGGGAAAAGGCCAATATTCCCGTGACTCACGTGAGTTTGGCCGATCCCATGAGCTGGAATTTTCCCCACGAAGTCGAGGAGACCCTGAGAGCTATCAAAGAGCAGTGGCCGTCGATTACTCATTTTAAGCTCCATCTCCACAATGCGCGCGGAATGGCCATGGCGTCGACCTATGCCGCACTTCGCACATTGGAAGCAACGGACACGGTTTATATAGATGGGACGATTGGCGGGATTGGCGGTTGCCCTTACTGCGGCAATGGTCGGGCGACGGGGATGGTCGCCACAGAAGACTTGGTGCATATGCTGGATAGAATGGGGATCGATTTAGGTGTGGATTTGGACAAAGTCATCGACTGTGTCTGGATGCTGGAAGATATGCTTGGTCGACAGAGCATGGGCCATGTTTCCAAGGCGGGTCCGTGTCCGGTCGGCCCTAAGGATTGGTACGATC
>JAUXIP010000386.1 GCA_030620935.1 Deltaproteobacteria bacterium
CGATATTGGGGATATTTTCGGCGCAAGAGTGACACGGCTTTCTTATGCTTTTCTCCGCGCAACAAGATTTTGGCTTTTCCTCGGATTAGGATGTAGCCCAAGCGTCTCCAGTCTTCGTCGTACCTGTCGACAACGACCGCGACTTTGGAGTTTTGCAGGATGTTGCTGATTCTTTTTAGGCGCAAAGGGGAGACGTGTTTGGGCTTCTCGTCGACAGGGGAGAAGAGGGTTTTGCCGTCAAAGGCGTAGCAGATAGGGAGGACTAACGGCTGGCCGTTGCGATCCGTGGTCGCCAGATGGGCGACCCTATTGGCTCGGAGGAAGGCCCTTTCCTTCTTGGATAGCTGCATAGCCCTCAGCATTCAGCCCTCAGCTTCCGGCTCGTTTCTCCCGCTGACTGCTGATCGCTGACCGCTGAAAGCTTTCAACGAATCCTCTGCCTGCTAAATTTTGAACTGCCCTATGACATTGGGCGCAAAGAGGTCTTCCACTTTCAATGGTCTTTCGACGACCCCTTGCTCTCCCATATAACGAAGCAAAGTCTCCAAGACGTGGCGATTCGCCTCGATACCGTAGGGCCACCAGTCTGGTCCGAAAATTTCCATCAGCTGTTCTCTTTCCCAAGAGAGCCACGGAAGCATGTAGGCGTGGGCATTGGAAATAAGCATGTTCTGAACCGCGCGATCTTTGGCCTCACAGAATGCCTTATAGAGACTCTGCGCAACCCAAGGGTTGGGGTCGTACACTTCCTTTCGGATGACCAAGACGTGCATGATAGGAAAGATCTTGGTCCGTTTGTAGTATTCGATCTCCGCCTCCTTATAGTTGGGAAAGAGACGTTTGACCTTAGGCGGGTCTTTGAGAAGGCTAGAAGGGGTCCGTGCGGAAATAAGGGCGTCGATTTCTCCGCTTTCCAACATTCCATTAAGAGTTTTATCGTCGGGAATTGAATCGATTTTGATATCAGGCGGGAGTTTAAGCTTGACCCGATCCTTCCGTCCTGGTTTTTCCTGCCCGCCCACAAGCCACTGCACATCCCGCGCCTCGACTCCATAGTCGTCTTTGAGAAAACCGCGAATCCAAACGGCCGCCGTTATGGAATACTCCGGGACGCCGATTTGTTTCCCTTTCAAATCTTTCGGCTCTTTGATTTCTGATTCGACGTTGTAAAAAATGGAGGAGTGCCTGAAGAAGCGAGAAGGGAAGACCGGGATGGCAACAAACGGTGAATTTCCTTGGCTCACCATGGTAATGTGATTGGACAGCGACATTTCTGAAGCGTCGAATTCCCGGTAGCTACCCATCCGCCAGAAAATCTCCTCCGACTGAAGGGGGATGTAGTTGAGATCGATCCCTTCCGGCTGAACCGAGCCGTCCTGCAAGGCCTTGGTGCGATCATAGTCGCCGCAGGCGACCGTGAGACTGAGTTTCTCCATAAATCCTTTCCCTTGACCTTTAGTTTCATTTTTCCTTTAAGGAGTCAAACGCTAGGCGTTCTGTTGACAGTGTAGTCGGCTGTCATATAAGCATTTTTTATCTAGGTTTGAAGGGAGAAAATTCCGAGGATGGATAAAGTTGATCTAGTCATAAAAGGCGGAGAGGTCTGGACACCGGAGGGATTCATCGAGGCCGACATAGCCGTAAGTCAGGGCAGGATCGCAGCCCTGGGTAAACCGCCGTCGTTCCCGGAATCGTCCGGTTCCGTGATCGACGCGCGAGGAAAGAAAATCATTCCCGGTCTTATCGACACGCATACGCACCACAGAGATCCGGGATTTACGCACAAGGAGGATCTCACCACGGCGACTCAGGCGGCTGCAGCCGGCGGTGTGACCCTCTCGGTGGGAATGCCGAACGTCGACCCACCGACGACTACTCTGGAGCGCTATCGGGACGTCATCGAAATCAGCAAGAAGAAGGCCGTCGTAGATTTCAATCATAATCCGTCCGGAACAGTACCCGAAGAGATTTCTAAGCTCGCGGAGGCCGGTTGCCTTGCCTTCAAGATTTTTATGGTCAAGGACACAGGCAGAGACTACCCTCATATGCCCGGGATCGGGCTACACCATCATGGAGACCTTTTTCGGTCTTTCGAAGCGGTGGCCAGGACCGGTTTGCCGCTGATGGTTCATCCCCACGATCAGGATTTGATGGACGTGATCGAGCAGAAATACTGGCAGAAAGATGACCGCAGCCCTCGGGCTTACGCCAAGGCTTACCGCGAGCATGACGGCATCATCTGGGATACAGCGATTGCCACACTCGTGCGTTTTCAGAAAGCCGCCGGGACGAAACTCCATATCCTGCACATGAGCACCCCTGGTGGCGTAGAGATGGTACGTCGAGCCAAGGAGGAGGGAAGGGCGGTGACCTGCGAGATCAACCCGTGGGCACTTTTCCTGGGCTCCTGGGAGAATGTGGAGAAGCTGGGTCCCTACTGTCTAGGATTTTGGGTGCCTGAGGATCACGTTGAGATTCTGTGGAAGGCGATCGGCGACGGGACGATCGACCTGGTTGGTTCGGATCATGCACCGCACACCAAAGAGGAAAAAGAAATCGGCTGGAAGGATATGTGGAAATCACCCGGCGGCGAGCCGCAGGTCCAGGATTATCTCAAGCTTTTTTTATCTGCGGTCAATGAAGGAAAAATCAGCCTGGATCGGGTCGTACGCCTTACTTCTTATAATCCCGCCTGTATTTTCGGCCTCTTACCCCGGAAGGGAGTGATCCAGCCCGGCTCTGACGCGGACCTTGCCATTGTGGACATGAATCGGGAAGAGACAATCAGCAATGAAACGACTTATACCAAGGTCGGCTGGACTCCTTATCATGGTCGAATGGTCAAAGGCGTGCCAGTTTATACTCTTGTCAGAGGACAGGTGGTCATGGAAGAGGGAAAAGTTGTCGGAAAGCCCGGGGATGGAAAGTTTGTGACTCCCAGCAAAAGGTAGACACCTTAGTCCGTTCGA
>JAUXIP010000250.1 GCA_030620935.1 Deltaproteobacteria bacterium
AGGTACATCCACCGAAAACTCCAAACGACCGCGTGCCAAGGCCTGTTCGACATTCCAAAGCGGCACCCCAAGAAAGCCGCCTGCCCACGGATCAGTATAAGACATAAAAATCAAGAAATGAACTCCAAGAATTATTATGCGCTTCCGGATCAGGTTGAAAAAACTATAAAAGGAGACAGGCTAAGGAATCATATTAACCGTTCACCACGGTTCTTATGGACTAGCAAAGGATCTTCAACCCTGCGAAGCAGCTAACGGTCGGACAGAGAAGATACAGAGTGGTATCCTGCTTCATATCCTTGACTCCCTGAAAACCGAGCTATACACTCAATATTTGGAATAGGCGTATTCATTTGTGGGGAATAAAAGTCGATGTTCGAAAACAACCTGAAGGATGCCTCCTAGAGATCAAATTCGCCGTTCGAAGACTCCTCCATAAACAAATTGCCCTCTTTTTAATTTATGGGGGTGAGCCCATTTTATTATTTGAATCCCTTAACCTCTAAAGGGGCTATCGACCAAAACGATCAGAATATTTATTATTTCGGAGAGCATAAAAAAGGATGGCTGTAGCTCAGCGAACCACTTGGATTGTCTCCGTGGTTATCCCTGTGTTGAACGAGGAGGAAAACCTGCGTCCCTTGTACAGCCAGCTCAAAACAGTGCTGGAGAGTCATACCAAAAATTTCGAGGTGGTTTTTATCGATGATGGCAGCACGGATGGATCACGAGAGATTATCGAAGATCTCACAAAACAAGACAAGCGGGTCCGTATCATTACTTTTCGGACGACCCTTGGTAAATCCATGGCCCTTGCTGCCGGCTTCCGCCGAGCCCGAGGAGACGTTATCTTCACCATGGACGCAGACCTACAGGATGATCCGGAAGAGATTCCCCGATTTCTCAAGGCGCTTGAGAGCGACAACGATCTCGTCTGCGGCTGGCGCAAGAAGCGTAACGACCCTCGTCTCAAGGTTCTCCTCTCGCGAATTTACAACTGGGGCAACGCGGGTGGTCACGGGCGTTCCTATCCATGATTTCAACTGCGGCTACAAGGTTTTCCGCAGAGACCTCCTGATCCATCTCAAGCTGTATGGAGAGCTTCATCGGTACATTCCTGTCCTAGCAGCATGGAGAGGGTATCGCATCCACGAGCTCATAGTGCAGCATCATCCTAGGCACCACGGTGAATCAAAATATGGAGCAGCACGCATTCTCCACGGATTCCTCGACCTCCTCACCGTCCTCTTTCTTACCCGGTTCGACAAGCGGCCGTTACATCTACTAGGCGGGGTTGGCGTCCTAATGACCGTTCTCGGATTCGCAATCAATCTATACTTAACCACCTTGTGGATGCTTAACTATCGGCCTATAGGCAACAGGCCGCTTTTGCTGCTCGGCATCCTACTCTTCATTGTCGGCGTACAATTCTTATTCTTCGGCCTCCTCGCCGAATTCCTGCTCCACCTGCACCTCCGGGCCGATGATCGTTATCTTGACGACGTTATCTCGGAGCCAATCCATAGAAAAGAGGAAAAAAGTGGCAGCCCCACTGTTTGACCTGCGGGCGCACCCGCCAACTTATTCGAGTGAGAACATCCGCAAATACACCACCCGAAACCCTTTGGTCCAGTGGCTGATTCGCAAATTCTTCCAGAAAGCGTGTTGTCTCGTTTGGCAGGTCTCTCCGACTTCTGTTTTGGATGTTGGATGCGGTGAAGGGCTCATCGGCCCTCAGCTGATGCGGCAACTTCAAGGGGTCGAGCACAAAATGTATCTTGGTGTGGATAAGAGTGTGGAGACGCTAGCGGTAGCCGCTCAATTGAACCCAGAAGGCAGCTTCGTTTGCATGAAGACTCCTTCATTGGGTGTCAAAGATAGAGGTTTTGATCTGGTCCTCTGTCTTGAGGTTCTCGAACATGTGGAGGATCCTTTTGCCTTGTTGGCGGAGCTCCAACGGGTCTCTTCCCGGTATTGTTTGATCAGCGTTCCCCACGAGCCCTTTTTCCAGCTCGCGAGTTTCCTGCGTGGCAGGCATCTCAGCTCGTGGGGAAATCATCCAGAACATATACAACACTGGGGCTCAAGGTCGTTTCGGGAAGTTCTCTCGAACTTTTTCATTGTCCGTGTGGTCCAGCAGCCCTTTCCCTGGCTTCTCGCGCTGTGCGAGCGCAATTCATAGAAGATTAATTCGCCTGCCTCAATAATCAAATGTTAAGGGGCCTCGTCAAACGCATCCCTGATTGGACAATACTCATTGTCTCCTTTGGCCTTGTTATAACGCAGACAGTCCTGAGCCTCAGGTACAAATCGTCGACCTTTGACGAGGCTACTCGTTTTCCAGCCGGTTACTCGTATCTGCTAAAGGGCGACTACAGACTGAACCCTGAGCACCCTCCATTCATCAAGCTACTCGTTGGCATACCTCTTCTCTTCCTGGACATACGAATGCCCCCAGAGATAAAACCTTGGCACCCAGCAAGCCAGTTTCTCTACTCACATCAGTTTCTCTACGAATATAATGACGCCGAAACCTTGCTGCTTGCTGGCCGGCTTTCCGTCCTTCCCCTTTCCCTCCTACTAGGGACATTCGTTTTTTTGTGGGCAAAAGAGCTCTTCGGCCGAAGCGGATCTCTCTTTGCGCTATTCTTGTACAGCTTTGCGCCAAACATTCTTGCCCATGGAGGTCTAGTAAACACGGACTTAGGGATAACGTGCTTCATGTTTCTTACGATCTATGGCTTTTACCAGTTGTTGAATAGGGTATCCCCTCTTCGCCTTCTCCTGACAGGTTTCGCTTTCGGCCTCGCTTTGGTAACAAAGTTCTCTTCGCTTTGGATCATTCCTATATTGCTCCTGCTGGGACTCAGCGCAGTCGTCTCCAGGCCTTCTATAACCATACAGTCTTTCAGGGGACATCTGGTAAAAATCACAGGTCGCGGCAGGAGTCTCATGTTGGTGCTTGTGGTGCTGATCGCCATTGGGCTAATCGGCTACTTGACCATATGGGGCTCCTACCGGTTCCGATACGAGGCAAGTGCAACAAGCAAGCAATCCTTTCATGGATTTTGGGACCAGTCATTGCCTGAACAGCCCTTAATTAAGCAGGTCTTTCTGCGGGCCAGAGAGTCGAGAGCACTGCCCGAGGCTTACCTTTTCGGCCTCTCCCGAGTTATCAAAGGAACAACGCGGGATGCATTCTTAATGGGTGAGGTTTCGAAGGGATGGTGGTATTACTTCCTGGTCACATTCGTCGTTAAAACCCCCCTGCCGTTACTACTCCTCCTTGCCTTGGCGCTGAGCCTATTGCCCAAACTTTGGCGGGAAAACCGTGTCGGGGTGCTGTTTCTCATTGTGCCGGTCCTCATTTATTTCGGTATCGCATCGGCGAGTCGGTTAAACATCGGCCATCGGCATCTTTTGCCCATATACCCTTTTCTGTTCGTCTTGGCCGCCGCCGTTATCCCGTGGTTCCAAAAGCAAAAGGTTCTGATAAAAGGTTTCCTAGCAGCGCTCGTAGTATGGTACGTGGTATCGTCCGTCTCTATTTTTCCCCATTACCTGGCCTACTTTAACGAGCTAGTCGGCGGCCCCGAGAACGGCTACAAGTACCTCGTAGACTCTAACCTTGACTGGGGTCAAGACTTGAAAGGCCTCAAGCGGTATATGGATGAGCATGGGATCAAGCGGGTCTGGCTCAGCTACTTCGGCACGGCCAGTCCCGACTACTACGGCATCGCATACAACTACCTGCCGAGCTATATCATTTTTAATCCTCGACGGGAGAGTGTCCCAACACCATTTGTCGCCATCAGTGCGACGAACCTCCAGGGGATCTACCTCCCGGCCTTAGGTTTAGATCCGGATACCTTTGCTGCCTTCCGCGAGAAGAAACCGCTCGCCAAGATCGGCTATTCCATCTTCATCTACCACCTCAATGGAGCAAGACCAAAAATAAGATGACTATTGGATAAGCAAGGATGAAAGAAGACTTTAGGACTTCATGGATTTGCCGGAATAGATTGCCGTCGCTTGAGACTAAAATTAAGGATCGACCAAATAATTATCCCACACAGGGTAATCAGTGATATGGTTAGACCAATGGTGAAGGAACGGGGTTTGTAGTAGAACTCCACCAGGTGTTCTCCCGCCGGTAAGGACACACTACGAAAGAAATAGTTCGCCCGCAGAATTTCCTTCTCTTCCCCATCCACATAGACCCGCCAACCAGGATAATAGGAATCCGCCAGGACCAGAACCCCTGGGCTACTGAGAGAGGCTTGGATCGCGACGTGATGATTCTTATAGCGGACAATCTTTGCTTGGGAGTGGAAATTTTCGTCTGCTACG
>JAUXIP010000193.1 GCA_030620935.1 Deltaproteobacteria bacterium
AGGAGCGGTGGCCACAGAGAAGATCAATGTCGGCATCATTCTTACCGTAACCCCTCAGATCTCCTCCGACGGCTTTGTCCTTATGAATATCCAGGTCAAATCAAGTTCCATCGCTGCAAATGCATTAGGAGGGGGTGATGCTATTTCCTTCGATGAGCTTTCCCGTGAGGCTACCTCCAATGTCCTGGTCCGGGATGGAGAGACAATCGTGATCGGGGGTATTTTGAAAGACACGAGCGCCACGGATCAGCAAGGAATCCCCTATCTCAAAGATATTCCCATTTTTGGCTGGCTTTTTAAGAACATTAGCTGGTCGAAAGACTATGAAGAGCTGATGGTCTTTATTACCCCACGCATCATATCGGGCGGATCGGCAAATCTCCCCACTGCAGAAGAGCTCTGGCGTCAGCACATGAAGAAGACCAAAGGGAGTTGAGCTCGTCGTCCCTCTTCCACTCCCTCACCGCTGGCCTGCAAATCCAGAATAGAGTATTATACCCCCCATGCTGCGCTATTTTACCGCGGGGGAATCGCATGGCCCCTGCTTGACAACCATCATCGACGGTGTCCCCTCCGGATTTACCATAGACGCGCAGAAGATCAATCATGATCTCTGGCGCCGCCAACAGGGTTACGGGCGTGGCGGACGCATGTTGATCGAAAAGGACGAGGTGCAGATCCGCTCCGGCATCCGTTGGGGCGAAACGTTGGGCTCGCCGGTCGCCCTGGGGATCGAAAACCGAGACTGGAAAAACTGGACCAAGAAAATGTCGGCCGATCCCGGCGACCGGGACGAAAAGCTGGCGGTCACCAAGCCACGGCCGGGTCACGCCGATCTCACCGGGATTTTTAAATATCATCACTCGGACATCCGCAATATCCTTGAGCGTGCCAGTGCCCGGGATACCGTCTCTCGGACCGCCGTCGGCTCCTTCTGCAAACAACTGCTTGCGCCGTTTGGGATTCGAATCATGGCTTATATCCGCTCGCTGGGGAATGTTCAGGCTAAAACCGAAGCTCTTACTTACGAAGAGATCTTCGCTCGGGCTGAAGAGTCACCGGTCCGCGTCGCCGACAAAGAGGCCGAGGAAAAGATGATCGCCCTGATCGACGAATGCAAAAAAGCCGGCGATACGCTCGGAGGCATCTTCGAAGTAGTGGTCTTAGGATTGCCCCCCGGCCTCGGCAGCCATACCCAATGGGACCGCAAGGTCGACGGCCGCCTGGCCCAAGCGCTCATGAGCATCCAAGCCATTAAAGGAGTCGAGATCGGTCTCGGCTTTGAGATGGCCCGACGGCGCGGATCTGAAGTTCATGATGAGATCTTCTTCGATCCTAATAAGATGGTCACCGAAGGCACGCCGAGAATCGTCCCCACGGGATTCTATCGCGGCAGTAATAACTCGGGAGGGACCGAGGGAGGAATGTCCAACGGCGCCCCTTTGGTCGTTCGTGCCGCCATGAAGCCCATCTCCACCCTCATGAGCCCACTCAAATCCGTTGACTTGAGGTCGAAGCAGGCTGCGGACGCGTCGGTAGAACGCTCGGATGTCTGCTCCGCCCCGGCCGCGGCCGTGGTGGGTGAAGCCGTGGTCGCCTTTGAACTGGCGGTCGCTTTCTTGGAAAAGTTCGGCGGCGACTCTCTCCATGAGATCAAGCGCAACTACGAAGGGTACTTGGAGCAGATCAAAAATTTCTAAAGCAATCCGAAGTTACTCTAGGACGATTGTATAGCGAATGCCTGATTTTTTCCCTCTCCCGTTGGGAGAGGGTCAGGGTGAGGGCTTACGGAATGCAGCCTAAACCCACCACATTGAGGGACAGAGCCCGCCGACTGCGCCGCGACCAAACCGATGCCGAAAGCCGGCTCTGGACACGATTGCGGGCCCGGCAACTAGGCGGCGCTAAATTTCGCCGCCAACATCCTATCGGAGGCTTCATTGTTGATTTTTGTTGCCTAGAGCGCGGATTGGTCGTCGAGTTGGACGGAAGTCATCATGCGGCTCAGGCAAAAAAAGATCGGAGAAGATCCGATATCCTCAAACGGCATGGCTATCGAGTGCCGCGATTCTGGGACAATGAAGTTCTGACGGATACTGATGCGGTGCTGGAGCGAATTCTTGGAGCGTTAAGCGACCCTCACCCATACCCTCTCCCTAGTCGGGCGAGGGGAAAGAAAAAATACGGTGCAGCTAACAGATGATAGATCCAAAGGGTGGAGTCTTAAGAATTTGATTGAAGGCAATTCCCTCTCCCACTAGGAGAGGGTGAGGGACTGGGCTCGGTGGTCGGGCGCTCTGCCGTCCCCCAGAGAATTTGAATCAGGGCAACGTCGTGCCACCACAGTCAAGGAAAAATATCGCGCTGACCGGCTTTATGGCCGTTGGCAAGAGTGTCGTGGGCCGGAGACTGGCCCGGCGGCTGAAACGGCCTTTTGTAGATATCGATCAGGCCATCGAAAAAAAAGAAGGGATGAAAGTACGCGAGATCTTCGACCATACAGGGGAGGCCTACTTCCGTCGGTTGGAGAAACAAACCTTGGCAGAGGTCCTGGAGCGGAACGGCCAAGTCATTGCCACCGGTGGTGGGGCCGTCTTGGATGAAGAAAATCTTGCCCTATTGAAAAAAAGGAGCCTGCTCATCTACCTCAAGGCTGCCCCCGAAGTCTTGCACCAACGGTCGGGAACCGGCGGGAAGCGGCCTTTGTTGAAGGGGCATGACACGCAGAAACGGATCGAGGAGCTTTTGAAACAGCGCGAGAAGCGCTATGCTCAGGCTCATTTCAGCATCGACACGCGCGGCCTGCCGGTCAAGGAGATTGTCGAGAAAATCATTCGGGAGATAGAATCCAGGAGTCAGAATCCAGAAGTCAGAAGGGGGCGGAAGGAAGGACTGTGAGTACTGGCTCCCGGCTACTGAATTCTATTTTTTAGATATGCGCGCCCTCGCAGTAAACCTAGGCGATCGTTCGTACCCAATTTACTTAGGAGACGGCCTCTTGTCCCATGCGGGAGAGCTGCTGAGAAAGGCTGGATGCGGGGAGAAAGTCTGCATCATCACGAACCCGACCGTTGCTGGGCTTTATCTTGAACCTGTACAAGCAGCTCTTGGCCGCGCTGGTTTTAAAACTACGCAGATCCTGGTTCCGGACGGAGAGGAATATAAGGAGTTAAGATCTCTTTCCGCCATTTATGACCAGTTGATCAGCGAGAGGTTCGAACGTAGTTCCTCCGTCTTGGCGTTGGGAGGGGGAGTGATCGGCGATTTGGCCGGATTTGCCGCAGCGACTTTTCTGAGGGGGATCCCGTACATCCAAGTCCCGACGACCCTGCTCGCCCAGGTGGACTCAAGCGTGGGAGGAAAGACCGGCATCAATCATCCCGAGGGGAAAAATCTGATCGGCGCCTTTTATCAGCCTCGGCTTGTTGTCATCGATCTCTCAGTCCTTCAGAGCCTACCTCGGAGGGAACTCCTGGCAGGGCTGGCGGAGGTGATCAAATACGGGATCATCGAAGATCCAGCGTTGTTTCGCCTACTGGAGGAAAAACTGGACTCTTTCCTGGCCTTAGACAAAGAGCTTCTTGCGGAAGCCGTCGCTACCTCATGCGCCATCAAGGCCAAGGTGGTCGAAAAAGATGAGCGAGAAAGTGACTACCGCTCGGTTCTCAATTTCGGCCATACCATCGGCCACGCCCTGGAATCGCTTACCGGTTATCAAAGCTTGCTTCACGGTGAAGCCATTGCGATCGGGATGGTCCAGGCGGCAATCCTTTCCGCGAAGGAGGGCGCCTGCGATGGAGAGAGCGTGCAGCGGATTCGCCGGCTTTTCCAGGCAGCGGGATTGCCGACGGAGATTCCCGCGGATATTAAGACGGCAGAGTTGGTCAAGAGAATGGAGCTTGACAAAAAATCCGCGGGAGGAAAAATCAAGTTTATCCTCTGCGCCGGGATTGGAAAGACTCGGTTTCACTGGTTCTCGCCTGAAGAGATCGTGGCCAATCTGGGAAAAGGGTGATCCATGGCAAAAAAAAGAAAAATCTTGGTGCTCCACGGCCCCAACCTGAATCTCCTGGGCAAAAGACAACCGGACATTTACGGCAAACTGACTTTGGCCCAGATCAATCGTAAGATCCAAACCCTTGCCGATGAGCTTGGTGTCAAAGTGGACATCCGCCAGTCGAACAGCGAGGGAGAACTAGTCAACTGGATCCAGGAGGCGCCCCGTGAGTGCGGTGCTATCGTTATCAATGCCGCCGCTTATACCCATTCGAGCGTGGCGTTGAGGGACGCCTTGACGGCAGTGGGGATCCCAGCGATCGAAGTTCACATCTCCAATATCTATAAAAGGGAGGCTTTTCGGAAAAAATCGTTGATCGCCGAGGCGGTGGTAGGACAAATCGCCGGCTTTGGGGTGCAAAGCTATCTTTTGGCGCTGCGGGCTGTAGTGGAATACATCTAGGTCGGCCAGTGGCTTACTCCAAGAAGAGAGAGCCGGCATCAAAGTTCTTTTGTTTCATTTCTTCGATCAGCTTGTTTCGCTTCTGTTCCAATTGATACATCTGATTTCTCATCTCGCTCAGCCTTTTCTGCTCTTTAGTATAGCCCGGCAGCGGGGGTTGCACGCTAGGTGTCGATGCCGACTCCGCCCGCGCGCGCTGAGCATCCCGTAATCTCGACATAAGCTCATCCGTCCTGGCTTTGATATCCTTTTCGCTGGTAGGAACGCTAGGCTCCGGCCCAGCGCTTCCTCTTGTAGCAATCGAATAGCGATCTCTCACAGCTTTTATTTGCTGCGTGAGTTTTTTGAGCTTTTTCTGGTATTCCTTATCCTCCTTATCTCTTGCCTCCGCCAGTTTCTCTTCGGGGGTAAGTGGTTTTTCTTGGGGCTCAGCAGGCCCTTCTTTCTTCTCAGCCACAGTTTCCTCAATAGCACTAGGTGACGGCGAGGGGGATTGTTCTTTTTTAACTACCATTCCGCGACTTTCCCCCTCCCTTGCTTCCTCAATAGACTGGATCTGGTCCTTGGCTATCCCAATCTCCCCCCCAA
>JAUXIP010000373.1 GCA_030620935.1 Deltaproteobacteria bacterium
GAAAGGTTCCCAAGAGATTCGACTCTTGCGACGCCGATAGTCCAAACAAAGATTGACCAGAAGACGATAGAACCAAGTGTAAAAGCTGGACCGTCGATTGAATCCTTTCAGGTGGGTAAAGGCGCGCAAAAATGCGTCCTGAGAGAGATCCTTGGCCTCTTCACGATCCCGCGTGAAATCGAACGCGATACGGTACGCCTTTTGTTGATAGCGTTGTATCAGCATCTCAAAAGCCTCGCGCTCGCCTTTCTGGGCGAGGACTACAAGATGCTCGTCCCCAATCTCTTCCGGTCGGTTGATTTGCATGAAATTTAGCCGGGTTAGTGGAAAAAAGTATCCCTAGGGAAATGTCCTCCGGGAAAAATTCTACCCTCGATCCAACTTTCAAAGGTCATCGCTCCAAACCGATCTCCTAAAGAGCTTACAAAATGTGGCGACACTTACCGTTTCGAGTCGTTAGACGTTATAAAGTTCCGTATGGTTTACGGGCTCAGGCTCGCAACCTTGCCTGTGGCTTGAATTGACTGCTTGGAATCATACCAAATTCCTTTATTTTCGGATAGATAGTCGAGAAAGTTGACAGGGAGGGCCTTCGAGTTTATTTTCGAGGTGAGACCCTCTATATGAGAAGAGAGATAGAGCTGATCATGTTCGATCTTGACGGGACCCTAGCGGACACAGGCCATGATCTGGTCAACACCGTGAACTACGTCCGGTCCCGCTTTAAGCTCGAACCACTGGAGAGTCGGATGGTCTACGGACATGTCGGTCGAGGAGTAGACCACCTAATCCGCAGCTTCCTGCCGCAAAAATTCCAGGAAAAGTTTGGAGAGGCAAGAGAACTCTTTCTCCATCATTACGGAGATCACTTGCTCGATACGACGGTGCTTTATCCCCATGTCAAAGAGACGCTGGAATATTTCGGGAGAAAAAAAAGGGCGGTGGTCAGCAACAAGCTCCATCACCTTACCGTTGCGGTATTGGCGGGATTGGGTATAGAAACCTGTTTCGATGCGGTCTTGGGCGGAGATAGTTTGCCCGAGAGAAAACCGGATCCCGAACCTTTGAATCGAGTCCTTGGCACGTTTGGAATTAATCCTGCCATGGCACTGATCGTCGGCGACGGGGCAGCGGACATCGAAGCCGGAAAAGGGGCAGGTGTCTTTACGTGTGGTGTTACCTATGGGCTGGGAGACAAAGAAGAACTCTTGCAAGCCAACCCCGACATTCTGATTGATAATCTAGGGCAGTTAGCAGATCATTTTTTCTGAGACCGGGCGGGCAGTGATAGACAATGTAACACCAAAGAAACCTGACGGCCTGGTCATCAAGGTGTGTCCGGATGGCCGCTGGCCAAGGCGTCTGGGAGGCCGGATCGTGGATAGCGATTGAGGGCGTCCAGTGCCGCTACCTTGTAGCACTCTGCGAGTGTCGGATAGTTGAAGACAGAGTCGACAAAATAGTCCAGCTTGCCTTGATGCGCCATCACAGCCTGACCAATATGGATCAATTCTGTTGCCCCCGCTCCGATGCCGTGAACACCCAACAGTTCACGAGTCTCGTTATGGAAAAGTAACTTCAACATCCCTACGGTATCGCCGATCAATTGTCCTCTGGCAATTTCCCGATATCGTGCGACACCGACTTCATAAGGTATGCCGTCGTGAGTCAGCTCCTCTTCGTTACGTCCCACCATCGAGATTTCCGGAATCGTGTATATGCCATACGGTAAAAGGTGTGCGGCCCTCTGGTGGGGAAGGCCGAAGGCATGGCACGAGGCATGGCGACCCTGCTCCATGGAGGTAGAGGCCAAGGCTGGGAAACCGATCACATCTCCCGCGGCATAAATGTGAGGGATGGCAGTTTGGTAATCCTCATTCACTCGGAGGCGCCCTCGTCCGTCGTATTGAATACCGACCTGTTCGAGAGCCAGCTCTCTGGTCGCTCCCACCCGGCCGACCGAATACATCACTGTGGAGGCGATGATCCGCTTGCCGCTCTTTAGCCGAACGGTAATCCGCTTGTTCGCTGATTTTTCGATTTTGACTACTTCCTCTTTAAGGCGGAGGGTTACCCCGATGTTGCGCATGTGATACTGGAGCGCCTCGATGATCTCAGTGTCCACGAATTCCAGGAGACGGGGGCGTTGATCGACCAAGGTAACTTCGATCCCGAGCGCGGCCAAAATTGATGCATACTCACAACCGATCACTCCGCCTCCAACGATGGTCAACGACTTGGGAAGGCGTTTTAATGTTACGATCCCTTCGCTGTCGATGATCGACTCCCCGTCAAAAGGAACGTCGGTAGGGCGTGTCGGCTCTGTGCCGACGGCGATAACGATGTAGTCGGCGGTATGCTCAACGGTCTTTTCGGCATGTTGAATGGCCAGGCGGTGGGGGTCTGCAAAACGGGCCCCTCCCATGATGTAGTCCACATGGTTCCTCGTTAGTTGGTTTTGGATGATCTCTTGTTCGGCCTTCATCACATGATTACACCGAAACGTCAGATCCTCCATTGCAATGTTTTTCTTCAGCCGGTAGCTCGCCCCATAGACGTTGCGCTGCCGAAAGCCTGAAAGATAGAGCACAGCTTCTCTCAGAGATTTGCTGGGGATCGTTCCCGTGTTGATGCAGATTCCCCCTACAACTTCTTTACGTTCGATGATCGCCACCTTTTTTCCCAGCTTGGCCGCTTGAATAGCTGCCTTCTGGCCGGCAGGGCCGGAGCCGATCACCAGCATGTCATAATGGGCCATGATGCCTTACCCATCCCTTTCTAAACCTGTTACGGAAGTTAATTTGAGAAGCATTTTACTCAAAGGCAAACGAAGCCTTTTTCACCCAGTCACTCTTAGGGTGCTCATCCATAAGCCGTTTCCAAACAGCCCGGCGGTCATCAGAAGTGCCGCCCTTCGCCCTGCTCTTGGCAACGCCCAAGAGATAAAGGGCTTCGGGCACCATTTCGCTTGCACCGTACTGGTCCAAGATATTTTGAAAGTAACCCACCGCCGTGGAGAAGTCTTTGTCCTCGAATGCTGCACGCCCTAAGGCAAGATTCATGTGAGCCAGAAGGTCGTCCGGAGGAAGATAGCCGATATCACGGTAACGCTCTGTGCCGTCGGTGC
>JAUXIP010000138.1 GCA_030620935.1 Deltaproteobacteria bacterium
GAGCGGTGTTGGCATGGATGGTACTGATCGAGCCGTCATGACCGGTGTTCATGGCCTGCATCATGTCGAGGGCCTCTCCCCCTCTGACCTCTCCGACGATAATCCGGTCGGGCCTCATTCTAAGGGCGTTTCTCACAAGATCCCGCTGGGTGACGGTCCCTTTGCCTTCGATGTTGGGTGGTCGGGTCTCTAGCCGAACAATATGCTCTTGCTGAAGCTTTAATTCCGCGGAGTCCTCGATGGTGACGATCCGCTCTTGCATGGGTATGTACGTGGATAGACAGTTAAGCAGTGTGGTCTTTCCGGCCCCGGTGCCCCCGGAAATCAGTAGGTTTAATCTCGATTTGACGCAGGCCGATAGGACTTCGGCTATCTGCTCGGGCACGGAGTTGAATTGAATCAGGTCTTTCATGGTGAGCGGCTCGGCGCCAAACCGACGTATCGATAGAATAGGGCCGTCGAGGGCCAGAGGAGGAATAATGGCGTTGACTCGGGAGCCGTCGGGGAGTCGGGCATCGACCATGGGCGAGGATTCGTCGATCCGACGTCCGACGCGGGAGACGATCCGCTCGATGATCTGCATGAGATGGGCGTCGTCACGAAAACGGACGTCGGCCTTTTCGAGTTTGCCGTACCGCTCTACGTACACGGCGCCGTGGGTGTTGACCAAAATGTCGGTGATCTCGGGATCTTTCATTAAGGATTCCAGGGGGCCTAGTCCAAAGGCTTCGTGTTGGACTTCGGTAACGAGCCTGTCTCGGTCGCCACGGCTGAGCGGCAGGGCCTCGGCCATGACGAGCTCTTCGAGAATGCGGCGGATCTCTACCCTGACCATCTCCACCTCTAGGTTGGAGAGCTTGGGGAGGTCGATGGTGTCGATCAGTTTGCGGTGAATGCGAAGCTTGAGGTTCTGAAAGAAGACGTCTTGGTTGACGGCTCGGTCCGCCCCTACCAAACGACGGCCCTCGCCCTCACGGCGGGCTTTGTCGACTTCTCGCGCATCGGGTTTCAACGGAGGCATGCCTCTATAACTCTCCTTTCCCTACTTTTGATCTCCCGCCAAAGCCAGGGAGCCAGCGTCTTAGAATTCCGGACTTTTTCCCTTCTCCCTCGCCGAATCCTCCGGTAATGGAAAGGCTTTCAAGGACCCCGTCCGCGAGCCCATAGTAACTCCGGGAAAGCTCGGACTTCGAATCGGCTTCCTGAATCGCCAATCCCTGGTTCAAAGCCGCGATCGCCGTAGGATAATCGTTGGGCAATGTCCAAAAGATCTTGATCCCCAGGGTCTTCTCCACCGATTCCAAGCTCATAATTTTGCTTTTGATATAGCGGTTTAAAACCAGCCGGATCTTACTCCGGTAAATGCCCAATCTTTCCAAAAACTCCAGCGCCCTGTGCGTACTCTTCAACGACGGAACATCCATCTCTGTGACGAACAGAATCAGATGAGATTTGTCTAGGGCAAGCGAAACGGTGTCATCGAACTCCTTGGGCGTATCCACGATCACAAAATTAAAGGACTGCGTCAGAGTGTCCAATATCTGCTCCACATCCTCCACTTTAACGATACTGGCATCTTCCGCATGAAACGGCTCAGCTAAAACCCTAACCCCGGAGGCATGCTGTACCAGAGACCCGTCCAGCATAAGTCTATCGATCCGCTTAAGGTTCTTTACCAAATCAAGGATAGTGTAGGAGGCTTCCAGGTTTAAAAAGGTCGTAACAGAACCAAACTGCAACACTAAGTCCACAATACAGACAGACTTCTTTTTGCTCGCCAGCGTGACTGCTAAGTTCGTGGCCACTGTGGTCGAGCCCACGCCTCCTTTATTCGAAAAGACGGCAATAATCCGACCTTGCTCGACACCTCTTGCCGACTGAAAATCGATTTTTCCGCGGATACGCTCCAGGGCCTGCAAGACCTCGGGCCAATGAAAGGGTTGCATTAGGAACTCCTCGGCTCCTGAACGCATGGCCCTTAAAATCGTCTCAGGATCCTTCTCGGGCGCCGTAACGAGGATATGAACGTCAGAAAGCTTGGACTTGATTGATTGAGCAATCTCTAAGCCCTTTTCCGTATCACGGCTCAGATCAACGATGGCCAAAACAGGCCCTGGCCTTGCCGTTAGAGCTGTGTCGGCTTCTTCAAAGCCAAGGATCTGGTTTCCGACTAGATAATTTCCCTCCTTTTCGATCTGCTGACGCAGCGAAACCAAGGCGATATTATCTTGTCCGATAAGTACAACA
Source organism: Deltaproteobacteria bacterium (assembly GCA_030620935.1). The sequence goes on from JAUXIP010000138.1 coordinate 2,248, forward strand.
GGGACCCTCATACTATCTATCTCAAATTTCCCTTCCCTAGATTCTAAGGGATCGTCGGACCTCCCGCAGCAGAACCGCCTTGCGACTTCTTACCCGACGACGAATTAAGGCGTGGAACTTGTCGTATGTCGGGATCGTCATACTTTTCGATGGAGGGAAGCGCTGGCTTTTCTCCAGGCTTGAATGGCTTCACTATTCTTGGCGTAATCACAAAAATAAGCTCGGATTCCTGATTTCTGAAACGAGTACTGCGAAACAATGCCCCCAAGATCGGGATATCTCCCAGAAACGGGATCTTAGTAACGTCTTTCAGGATCCTGCGGTCCAATAGACCACCCAAAACGAGACTTTCTCCCTCTTTGAGCTCTACGCGACTTACACTCCGTCGAACCTTAAGGCCGGGGATTCCCGCGACATTCACACTCGGATCCAGATCACTGACTTCCGGAAAAACTCTAAGATCAATGGAATTGGACCACGTGATCGTAGGAACAAAGTCTAAACGTACACCGAAGGGTTTAAATTCGATTTCAACGTCGTCCTGCCCTACTACGGCTACAGGGAATTCACCGCCGGCTAGAAAACCCCCAGAACGCCCATTTTTCATCACCAGCCTGGGCTGGGCTAGAATTTCTGTGAGATTCTTGTTTTGAAGCAAACGGTATAAAGTTTTCAGAGCAAACGAATTATTGACGAACGTGAAGATTCCGGTAGGCGAACCGAGGATAAATTCAGTCGCACCAGTCGGGCCAACCACGGCCCCGTCTGCAATAAGGGTCGACGGGAATCCCGACTGATCCGCCAGAAGTGTAAGAGAACTAACATTGCCCTCATCCAGTAGCCAATCGAAGCCAATTTCTCTCAACTTGCTGATTGCCACCTCAGCTACAATTACGCTCACCTCAATCTGACGCACCTCTTTGATAATCAACAAGTCAATAATTCCGGGAATGGATCTTTTGTCTCCCCATCGATTAGCTACGGAAAGCGATCCTTCCTCTCGAAAGGCTAATTGACCACCTCCTGCAAAAGCTGTCCCGGTCGTAGGAAGCCGAACCGCATCGGTCTGGACAGTCACAGACTGGCTAGTAGCCTGAGTCGGCGCCACTTCTTCCGGCGGCCTTGGAGGGAGAAAGGTCTTGGCAATGGCAAGGACCTTGTCATAGACCACCTCGTTGGAGACCTCGCCCTTAAGCAGGATGGCAGGGCCTGAAGTCGATACGTCAATTTTCTCCTCCGGGAAGATGGCCCTAAATTGCCTGCGTAGCGCGGCAACATCCGGCGCGACAACGAGATCATAATTGGTCACCCCTCCCTTATCGTCAAATATCACGAGAGATGTTGTGCCCACAGATTTTCCGTTAAGCAGGATCTGATTGGGCGCTAAAACTACCACATCAGCGATCTCCGGTTGGGTCACCGATACTCTTTTTGCCCGTTGCGCTAAACGGAAAACCAGAGATTTGTTCACTGTCACCGTCACGGAAGGAGAAATTTCTTGACTCCAGCCGTCTTGCCGAGCAAAAAACAATAGGGCCAAAATCACTAGACCCATACTGCACTTCGTTACCGCACTTCCTAGTTTTCCGCCCTGATATCGCATGTATTCCTCCTCTTCCCTGACTTTTCCGTTAGCAGCCTGCTGAAAAAGACCCATCTGCCATAGCCTGCCGATGGCAGGCGTTATGATGGTCGCGCTCAATCCCCTCGCTCCAACGTACTGCTTACGTATGCGTCCACTCGCGGGTCTCGCGCGCGCCGTTCGGCTACCTTCGTCCCGAGCTCAGGCCGAGGGGAGCTCACGCTCGAAGCCTTGCATCTGGAACCTGTTTGACCAGGCTGAGAGCAGAGTTTTTCAACACTCTGTTAAAATTCTACTACAGACCTCGCGTTTCCATGATACACCTCGACTCGATAGGGCTTCGGACTCGCTGCGGCTCGAGGCGATCCCCGTCTAGGCGGAGGAGCAGAGATTGAAAGTAGGTCGCGCTTATTGCTTCCGCGTGTCATAGCCAACTGGTCATCCCCCATAGCCCTGAGGGCCAGGATGATCTGCCCCTCCTGCGAAGCCAGAGAAAGCTTTTCCGCCTCCTCGGGGGTTACTTCCAACGTAATGGAGCGGACGACCTGCGCTTTTCCGTCCTTATGCTCCAAATTTTGTGCTACAGAAAGAACGCGCTTGTTTTGGAGAACAATCTTCGATAGTTTATCATCCTGCGATTTTTTCCCGGGAGGAACCGCGGTAACAATCACATCCACGCGATCGTCGGGCTTAATAAAGCCACTCACCCCAATGACCTCGTCTACCCTGATTGCCACGGCCCGATGACCCTGGGTCAAACGAACCGTAAGCCCGGCTTCCTTCCCAGCCATCCTCGATTCTAAAAGGGGCTCGCCGGCAACTACCTTGATCTTGACGACCTTGCCAAGAAGTTGTCCCGTAGACTTAAAAGAGTCTCGAGGAACGGAAGCTTTTGGCCATTGCACTGACTTAATCAATCCCCCTTGAACCGACTTCTCAGTAAAAGTCGTTCCCGCCGGAATATCCTTGCCCGCCACCACTATATTCTGTGTATCTATCTGCATGGCCCTAGAGGCCGCCTTCTGCTCCTGCAAGAAGTTATAGATGCCGTAGGCAGCAATGAAACCGAAAAAGATAGCTGCGACGATTGTAATTTTTAATCTGTTCGGCATATAAAGTCCCCTTTTTTTTAAAGAATTAGATTTACCCCTATATTAGGTTATTTGCAAGTGAAATCAGCATTGGCTCGGGTCCGCTAAAACCCTGCCCACTCCCCATTAGGGTCCAGATAAAAGGCAACTAAAGCTCCCAACCCGATGGCGACCCCATACGGCACTGTGCCTGCCGCCTTTTTTAATGCTCTATCATTGACGCTCTCCGGAAGAGTTCTACCTCGGCCGCCAACCAACAGCTTTATGTCTTCCCAGGCTCTATTAAAGAACCCAATATCCGCACTCTTTCTTAGAATAACTGAAGCTACTGCTAATAAACCCCCAAAAAGAGCGCAATAGAAAAAGATACGGGGAATCCATTGAATCCCAAATATGGCCCCGAACGTGCCCATAAACTTGACGTCTCCCGCGCCCATCCAGCCAAGAGCAAAAGGGATCAATAAAACTCCGATTCCCGCCAAAAAGCCTAAAACGCTATCGAAGAGTTGGGGAACGCCCCTGAATGCATTGAACAAAACGCCCCCTGCCAAGCCCACTAAAATCAATTTGTTAGGGATCTTATTTTTCTTGATGTCACAAACCGCGGCAAAAGAGGTGAAACCGATTAGAAATACATTGAAGATGAGGGTTTCGCTCACCATCCGACACCTGCAAGCAAAGTATTCAGAAACGCGAATGAGTCAGTAAACACAGGAACTCTGCTGCTTTTAGAGCGAACCATAGAGTTCTGGTCCCAAATTTAGACGCCGTTATTAAAATCTGCTAAGGTCCCGATGATACACCCAAAATATTGTCTGTAAAGAAAAAACCAGAAGTACCGCTATAGCAGACCTTCCTCCCTTGTTCGAAATTGAGCTATCTCACCTCTAGGTGCTTTGTCTAGCTCCGTAAATGAATTTCGGAGAACGCACCCTACCCCTCCCTTACTAGAGGGGCAAGATGCTTCTCCGAAAACCAGGTCAAGACAACTATTATGTCGTCTTGACCCTCACTTACTTGACTCCAACGAATGCTCTCTTAACAGTTCCCTGTGCCATCCGCACAACTATCCAACTCACTGCCCACAGATGTGAAGATGTTCGTGATGCTGCTTCCTATATCTGTCGCACTCACAGCAACCCAGATGCCCAGGACGACAAGACCCACGATTAAAGCATATTCTGTGAGACCTTGAC
>JAUXIP010000142.1 GCA_030620935.1 Deltaproteobacteria bacterium
CCCATCCAGGATGATCGTCACGAACTGGTAGATGGCGGTCACGGGCGAGCGGATCTCATGGGAGATGTGAGAAAGAAACTGGTCCTTTAGCTGGATCTGATGCTTTTGGCTTTGTTCCAGCTCCTTTCTGAGACGATGCCTCTCGATGGCGTGGCGGATGGAGCGGACCAGCAAGCGGCTGTCGATCTGTTTCTTGACCAGGCAGTCCTGCGCCCCTTCTTGCATCGCCTTAACGGCAATCGATTCATCGTCCGATCCGGTCAGCAAAATGAAAGGCGCCTCGCAACCTTGCTCCGCCACCTCGCGCAAGAGACTCAGGCCGTCGCGTTCCCCTAGATGATAGTCTACAAGACAGACGCCGTAATGGCGGCGCTTCATCGCGTCCAAGGCAGTCTCATAAGTGGTCGCCCACTCCAGATGGTACGGCCCGCCGCTGGCTTCACGGAGCAGATCGCGAGCGAAGACGTAGTCCTTCTCGTCGCCCTCGACTAATAAGACCCGTACGATATCGGATCTTTCCATTTCGGATTGTGGATTGCGGATTTCGGATCTTTCGATTGTGGATTGCTGATTGACGATTGCGGATTTCGGATTTTGGATTTCGGATTTCATTTCGTTTCCACCCTTACGATTTCAGATTTCATTTTGTTTTCCCCAATCCGCAATGGGTTCGATCCGCAATGGATATCAAGTCCCCTCGTTTAGAAATTTTTCCAGACAGGGGCCCAACTCCCGATGACTCAGAGGCTTGGGGAGATACGCATTACACCCCGCCTTCAGACATTTTTCCTTGTCCCCCGGCACCGCCCGCGCCGTCACCGCGATAATCGGAATCGCCTTCATCCGAGCATCCTTACGGATCTCCGCCGTGGCCCGCAGGCCATCCATCTCCGGCAGACAGATATCCATGAGGATCAGATCGGGTAAAATCTCGCCGGCCTTTCGGACCGCCTCTTTTCCGTCCTCCGCTACCACGCACTCGTACCCGAGGTATTCCACCTCTTTCTTCATGATATCGGCGGACAATTCAGCATCTTCCACCAGGAGAATTTTCTTTTTCATTCCTGCTGTCCTCCTTTTTTTAGAGCACTGCTCCCGAAAATAGATCCAGCCCCGGGATACCAACAAACGCCAGGCACGTCCGTCAAAAACCCTTCATCCCTTTTTTGATTGAAGTAGCTTCTCAATGCGAGGAGCTAACTCCCTGTGACTGATAGGTTTGACCAGATAGTCGTCGCATCCAGCCTCCAGGCATTTTTCCCGGTCTCCGGGCATCGCCCGTGCGGTCAGGGCGATGATGGGAATGGTTTGGGATTCGGGAATTTTTCGGATTTCTTGAGTGGCCTGAATACCATCCATTTTGGGCAGAGTCATATCCATGAGAACCAGATCCGGCCGCTCATCTCCGGCCTTCTTGACTGCCTCCTTCCCATCCCCCGCAACGACGCACTCACAACCGAGAAGGTCCAATTCCCTCTGCATGATGGCAACCGATGTTTTGGAATCTTCAACCAGAAGGACTTTTATTTTCATTTTTCCTCCTTCCTCTTTCTATCCGTCATGTCTCCAGTCGGTCAGCGGCCGGAGCAATGACCTGCGGCAGCACCACCGTAAAGGCCGTCCCCTTCCCCACCTCACTTTCAACCGAGATCTCACCCCCCAAAAGCTCAACCAACCGCTTGCAGATCGACAACCCCATACCCGTGCCCGGACTCGTGTTGTTGCCTGAAGCATCCACCTGATAGAACTCCTCGAAGACCTTTTCCAGTTGATTGGGCTCGACACCAGGCCCGCTATCCTCAACGCGGACCTGGACCTGCTCTTCCCCGGAGCCGGAGCTCACCGCTACGGATTCCACCGAAACCTCAACGCCTCCCTGATCGGTGAATTTGATCGCATTGCCCACCAGGTTTATGATGATCTGCTTAAGGCTCTTTCGGTCGCTTTTCATCGGGAAGGAATCCCGGCTCAACCTTTTGGAAAGGGTTAGACCCTTGCCCTTCGCTAGAGGCATGACCTCCTCCAAAATTTCTTTCACAATATCCTTGAGATCCAGCGGCTCGATCGACAGGACAAACCGCCCGCTCTTCAGTTTATTTAGATCCAAAAAGCCGCTAACCAACTCGGCCATCGACTCGTTCACGCCGGCAAGGGTCCTTAGCGCCTTGGCATGTTCCTTCGACAGCTCCCCAAAGGCCCCATCCAATAACAGGTCCAAATACCCTTTCATGGCGTTCAAAGGGGTGCGGAGATCATGGCTTATCGCCGAGACGAACTGATCCTTCATCTGCTCCAGTCGCTTGCGCTCGGTGACATCGCGCAGCATGGCCAGGTAGGCCTTTCCCTTTTCCCATTCTGTTTCGACCACCCGTATTTCCGCCAGCCCTTCTGTCCCTTCATTGGAAATAGTATCGATCTCGGCTACTTCACCCGCCGCCAGGGAGACACGGGACAACCGGCTCTGTAACTCCTCTCCGTTGCAGCCCATGAGGGCCTCCGCCGCCGGGTTGACGAACCGCACGCCTCTCTCCCGGTCCACAACGATGATCCCATCGATATTCTTCTCAACGATACTGTGGAAACTTGCCTTACTGGCCTGCAGTTCCTGTGCGTGTTGCTCCAACTCAGCCAGCAGCCGACGCCTCTCGATGGCATAACGGATGGCGCGCGAAAGCGTTTTTTCATCCACTCGCCCCTTGACCAGGTAGTCTTGCGCGCCTTCTTGCATCGCTTTCACGGCGAGCGTTTCATCGTCCGTGCCGGTCAATACGACGATCGGTACTTGGGGCGCCTGAGAGCAGATACGAGTAAACGTATCGGCGCCCTGGCTATCCGGCAGATTGAGATCCAACAGGACCACATCGACCTCCCCATTTTCCAGGCGATCCAAACCCGCGGCGAGCTTCTCAACCCACTCCACGGAAAACTGCGTACCCTCGACCTTGGCGAGCTGGTTTTTGACCAACTGCGCGGCCAGGCGACTGTCCTCGATCAGCAGGACGTTAACGATTTCGGATTTCAAATGGCTCGCTCTCTCCCGTTTCCCATTTATTATTGCTGATACAAACGCATTTAATTTTGTGACAATTGAGCATTAGACCGCACTGGAGCACTTTGACTCCCAATTATCGCTCTACTGTTCCACTGCTCCATTGCTCCAAAGCAAACGCACTAGTTGCGTTTGCTTTAGCCAGCCACTGCAGCGGCGCTTTGTGGCAGTGTCACGCAGAAATGAGTGCCCCTTCCAGGCCAGCTCTCAACTGTAATCTCCCCTTGCAAAAGTCCGACCAGCCGCTTGCAAATCGCCAACCCCAAACCCGTGCCTGGGGCTGTGTTGCTGCCGGATTGTTCTACCTGGTAAAATTCGTCAAATATCTTCCCTAACTTCTGGGCTTCGATCCCACAACCGGTATCCTCAAGGCGAATCTGGACCTTCCCCTCCGTGGCGTTAGGACTCCCTGTTACGGAGTTCGCGACAATTTTAACACTCCCATGATCGGTAAACTTGATCGCATTACCCACCAAGGTAGAAAGAATTTGCCTGATACTCCTGCGGTCACTCTTTATAGGGACGGTATCTTGGCTAAATTGTTGTGATACGGTTAGGTTCTTAGCCTTGGCTAGAGGCATAAATATTTCCGAAACCTCACTCACGATGTCTTTGAGATCCAAGGACTCAATCGAGAGCACATATCGCCCGCTCTGTATCTTATCCAAGTCCAAAAGGGCATTGACCAGTTCGTTCATCGACTCGTTTACGTGACCGAGGTTCGCCATGGCCTCGACCTGCTCTCCCGACAGCTCCCCGTAGGCGCCATCCAGAAGCAGGTCCAGATATCCCTTCATGGCGTTCAAGGGGCTGCGCAGATCATGGCTCACCGCCGAAAAAAACCTATGCTTCTCCTCCTCCGACCGTTTGCGGCTGGTGATATCGTGCAGGGATACCAGGTAGGCCAATTTTCCTTCCCATTCTGTTTTGATCGCGGACATTTCCGTCCTACAAATTTTTCCACCCCTGGCAACAATCTCAAGCTCCGTTGTATCACCCGCCGCCACAGGTGACCTGAACGATTTGCCGACGAGTTCTCCCACCTTCAGGTTTAAAAGCGATCCCGCAGCTGGGTTGGCAAAACGTACTATTCCATGTTGGTCTACAATGATGGTGCCATTCTGGTTCCTTTCCACGATATTGGAGAAGGCTGCTTGACTAGCGTCCAGCTCCCTTGCCTTGTGTCCCAATTCCGTCAGTAACTGCTGCCGCTCGATAGCGTGACGGATAGTACGCGAAAGCGTCCTCTCCGCGACTTGACCCTTGACCAGATAGTCCTGCGCGCCTTTTTGCATCAACATGCGTGCGAGTCTGTCATCGTCAACAGTGGTGAGGACGATGATCGGCACCTGCGGTGCCTGAGAGCAGGTGCGAGTGAATGTGTCGGCGCCCTGGCTGTCCGGCAAATTGAGATCCAACAGAACCACATCAACCCCGCCCTTTTCCAGGCGATCCAAACCTGTGGCGAGCTTCTCAACCCACTCCACCGAGAACCGCATATCTTCGACCTTCGCGAGCCGGTGTTTGACCAACTGTGCGGCCAAGCGGCTGTCCTCGATCAATAGTACATTTACAATTGCGGATTTCCCCATTTCAGATGTCGGACTTTCTAATTGATTATTGTCTATTGACGATTGATTATTTTTCATCTTCCAATTCCTCAATTTTTCGATCGACAATTGTCAATTTCCAATTCACGCCGCCCCTTTAGTATTTAAGAGCTTCTCGATGCGACCACCCAGCTCTTTATGGCCGAAAGGCTTGGGCAGATAATCGTTGCACCCCGCTTCACTACATCTCTCGCGATCACCGGGCATCGCCCGGGCGGTGGCGGCAAGGATGGGAATCGCCTGGGTGCGGGGATTTTTTCGGATCTCCGCCGTAGCCTGTAAGCCGTCCATCTTGGGCAAGGAGATATCCATCACGATAAGATCGGGCAGCCAGTTGTCGGCCTTCCTGACCGCCTCCTCGCCGTCCATGGCCACCACGCACTCATAGCCGAGATGCTCGATCTCTTTCTTTACGACTGCGATCGACATCGGCGCATCCTCGACCAAAAGAATTTTCTTTTTCATTTTTGCTGCCCTCTCTCTGGTAACTGTCAACTGATTATTGGCGACAGATAATTTTTCATTTCGCAATTTTCACTTGATTATTTTCTTTTTCCTTTTCCCTTTTTAATTTTTTCCTTTTTCCTTTTCCTCTTGCCTTTTCATCAATCATCAATTCCCTAACCTCCGGGTGATTTCTGATGTTTTGCCGCCTTTCTCTGGCTTTCGGACAAGGCCTCCACGATATCCTTTTCATTAAATCGCCAGCCGCGCCCTACTTTGTAGGCAGGAAGGATCCCCTCGTTGACCAACCTATAAACAGTGCTCACGTGGAGCTTGAAAAGCGCCGCCACTTCAGATGATGTCAGTGTCTGTTCCACTCCCAAATCTTCCCTAGTATTATTGAAGACAGACCTATACTTACTATTGTGCTCTGGACAGGCATAAACTATGCCAAATAGTAACTATCCTCCGAGACAAATAGTTAAACTCAGCTATTTCAAGGACTTGCTATTCTGAGGGTTGTAGAAATGACTAATTAAAGGTAGGAAAGATATGCCAAGGATGGACAAAAACGGCTTTAGGTGGCTGGAATTGTCAGTTTTTTGATTGATTAATGATTATTGATTATTTTCCCCACCACACCCCAACAAATTTCAAGTGTCGATTCCCATTTCCTCAATCTCCAATCTTCGATTTTCAATCGTCAATCCTCCATTGATTATTGACCATTTTTCGTTTTTAAATCTTAAATTGTCTATTTTCAATTTTCTGCGGCAGAACCACTGTGAAAACCGTTCCCCTTCCCACTTCGCTTTCAACACTAATTTCCCCTCCCAAAAGCTTAACGAGCTTCTGACAAATCGACAGCCCTAGACCGGTGCCAGGCGCCGTGTTACTCCCAGATCTGTCAACCTGGTAAAATTCATCAAAGACCCTCTCCTGATGATAAGCCTCGATGCCGCAACCCGTATCCTTCACCCTGATCCC
>JAUXIP010000401.1 GCA_030620935.1 Deltaproteobacteria bacterium
CAATCTGCCGACTCTGTGCTTGTGTTGAGACTGAGGTTTCTGGCAGAATATCACCAATATCTATGTAGCTTCTGGAGCGGACTGTAGAGACAACGATGCAGGAAATTTTGGAAGATTTCGTAAAAATTCTGGAAAATCCTTCCGGTGCTTGCCTGGCAACCGTAGTTGCCACCGAAGGGACCGCTCCAAGAAAAGAAGGCTCCAAGATGCTTGTCATTGGGGGCAAAACCCTTAAAGGTACCGTGACGATCGGCGGCTGCGTGGATGCGCAAGTCATTGAAGCGTCAGCGGAGGTAGCTCGCGCCGGAGTGCCCAAGCTTCTTAAAATGCAGCTTGGCGAGGAAGACGCTTTTGAGATCGGGCTCACCTGTGCGGGATCGTTGAGAGTTTTAGTCGAACCCGTGGGCATGGAGCCGGCGCTTGCCGATCGGATGCGGAGCTTATTAGAGAAGGGAGCCCCTTTTGCTCTATTAACCGTGACTCGATCTACTCTCCCTTCCGTCAACCGCGCGGCAAAAATGATTATCACTCCGAGCGGGGAGATTCGCGGTTCTCTCGGGAATGCACAGGTTGACAAGGCGGTCTCGAAGTTGGGAGCGGATCACTTGTCCAAAGGGATTTGCCGAGCACTGGGTCTGAATAGCGCATTCAAGTTGGTAGACGGGACGAAGGATGCCGCTATGGAGGTGTTTGTCGACGTCATCGGTTACCGTCCCGATCTTTTTATCTTCGGCGCAGGCCAGGTGGCGGTGCCCGTGGCCAAGATGGCCCACACAGCAGGTTTCCGCGTCCATGTCGTCGATAGCCGACCTACGTTCTGTAATGAGGATCGTTTTCCCACCGCCAGTCAGGTGTTGGTCGGTTTCCCGGGGGAGATCGCCCGCAGCAGCGACTTCAACCAGTTCACCTTTGCATTGCTTCTGGCCCATGCCGCAAAACATGACTTGCCGGTGCTGGACGTCCTGCTTCGCTCGGATGTCAGATACATCGGGGTTTTGGGCAGCGCTAAGCGAGCGAGGGCCTTGGCCAAGAAATTGAACGAGATGGGTTTTGGAGAAGGCGAGATATCCCGGCTTCACATTCCGGTCGGACTCGATGTCGGCGCCGAGACCGCGGAACAGATGGCAGTAGCGGTGGTCGGAGAGCTGCTCATGGTAAGAAGCGGCACAACGGGAAAAAGTTTGAGGCTGGTAAAGGGCATCGCTTCTTCTCCCTAAAGAAGAGATCTGTCGGTGTTGTCGTCGGAGGCCTGAATGGCTCTCTATCCGGAAAGAGTTCTCGAGCATGCGAAGCGGCCGAAAAAGTTTGGTAGGCTCGCGGACCCCGATGTCCGGTTCGAGGAGGTCAATCCGTTATGCGGGGACAGGATACGGGTGGAGCTTCGAATTGCGGAGACCAACGAAGTCTCGGAGGCCAGGTTCTCGGGGGAGATGTGTGCCATCGCCAAGGGAGCGGCTTCTATACTTTTTGAATCTCTTGAGGGATTAACCTCTGGAGCAATAACTGAGATCAGCGATGATCAGGTTCTGGATAGCTTGGGAGGACCGATTCGGCCCAACCGGCGCCAATGTGCTCTTTTACCCATCATTGCTTTACGAGGCGCCATTAGCGGCGGAAATCATCGTACGACGATACCGTAGCCGCCCCGCTTTTCTAAAGACTAAACCATCCGTCTCATGATATTTTGTAGCGCCTGTCGCTATTGGGCTATTCCAAGCCTGATAGCAGCCTTCTTTTTTCTAACCTCACTTACTTATCAGGCCGCTTTACCAGGGAGGAAGATATCTTTTCCCCGAGACCACTTTTCTCATCCGGAATTTAAGACCGAGTGGTGGTATTACACCGGCCATCTGGAGAGTGATAGCGGGAGGGCATACGGCTACCAGGTAACCTTTTTCCGTCTCGGACTGCGCGACCGACAAAATGAGAAGAAAAACCAGCCGCTCTTTACCGACCTCTACATGGCCCATTTTGCCATTTCGGATATCGGGGAAGAAAAGTTTTTCTTTCGAGAGCGCGCCAACCGCGGTTACAAAAACAAAGCCGGCGCCTCGACCAGCCGGTATTTGGTATGGAACGAGGACTGGAAAGCTGAACGAAAAGGGGAGAATCACATCATTGGGGTGAAAGATCGGGATAAAGTTTTAAGATTGCACTTGACGCCGCTCAAGCCGCCGGTCTTGCACGGGGAAAAAGGATTGAGTCAGAAAGGAGAGGGGAGAGGACGCGCCTCGTACTACTATTCGCTTACTCGGCTCGACACAGAGGGAGAATTGGAAATCGGGGGAAAAAAAGAAAGGGTCCATGGCCTGAGCTGGATGGACCATGAATTCGGCAGCAACCAGTTGAGAGAGGATCAGGTGGGCTGGGATTGGTTCAGCATTCAGCTCGACAACAAAACCGAAATTATGCTTTATCTAATCCGGCGAAAGGACAGTTCTGCCGACCCCTATTCCAGTGGCACTCTGGTTTATGAAAACGGTAAAAGCCGGCACCTCGAACTTGGCGATTTCCGTGTGGAGATTTTGAGTCGCTGGAAGAGTCCCAAAAGCGGGGGCGACTATCCTATGAAATGGAGAGTCACGATTCCCGGCGAGAAAATTAATCTGGAGATCAGACCACTTTTCCCCAACCAGGAATTAGATACTCAAAAAAGCACACGGGTCACTTATTGGGAGGGAGCGGTCCGCGTACGAGGGAGCATTCGGGAGAAACCGGTTGGGGGCCAAGGTTATGTGGAAATGACCGGCTATGTCGGGAGGTTGAAGATGTAAAGGGCTTGACGACATAGGAACTTGAGCCACATAGGCTTGGTAATACTTGACGCCGCCTA
>JAUXIP010000219.1 GCA_030620935.1 Deltaproteobacteria bacterium
ACCTCCAGGACACCCGAAAGGACGCCTTGGAATTTCTTAAAGAGTTTAAGGTCACTTATCCGAATGGCAGCGATCCTTTAGGCAAGGTCTCTGTCGACTATGGCGTCTGGGGAATCCCTGAAACTTTTTTCATCGACCCCCAGGGAATCATCAGCTACAAGCACGTCGGCGAACTCGGGTCCGCTATCGTCACGGGCAAATTGGCAGAGGCCCGGCGAGGCATCGTCAGCGCCGAAGAGGGGAAGGGCGATTATCAAACCATTCGTTAACCCACTATGAAGCGATTTCTAGCTTTCCTATTCATTCTTTGGATCCCGGCTACGGCTATATCCGCTCAGCCAGCGAATCTGGAAGAAGAGGTGCGCAGCATAGCCGCGGGGCTTCGTTGCGTCGTCTGCCAGAATCTCTCTGTTGCCGAGTCCCCTTCGGAAATGGCGCAGCAGATGCGCGGGATCATTCGGGATCAGCTTCAAGAGGGGAAGAGCCCCGAACAGATCAATGCCTACTTTGTCTCGAAGTACGGCGAATGGGTCCTTCTCGCTCCTACAGCGAAAGGTTTCAGCTTGCTGCTTTGGGTGCTTCCTTTTATAGCGCTGATCGCCGGCATAGTTTTCGTTATGTTCGTCGCCAGACGCTGGGTGCGTAAAAAGCACGGGGCGACGTCCATGGCCGTCGACCAAACTCTGATAGAACGTGTCCGACAAGAGGTTGCGGAGGGCAAATCCCCGCAGGTCGAAGAGGAGGGTCCCAACGCGCCATTGCTGCAAGAACAAGCCAGGCTTTACACCGATCTGAGAGAGCTTGAGTTCGACTTCCAGGCCGAAAAGCTGTCGGAGGTCGACTACCAATATCTCCGTCGAGAACTCGAGATGCAGGCAGCCGCAGCGTTAAAACAAATCGAGTCGCTTTCCCCTCGCCACTCTGGGGCACCGGGACCGACCTCTCGACAAAAGCGAACACAGGCGGAGAAAAAGTCGACTGAGACGGCAAAGGCTTCCCGCCGTGGCTGGCAGATCGCCGTCGGGGGAGCTTTTTTATTGCTCTTCGGCGTTACGGTCGGTGTCTTCTTGACCCAATCACTACGTCCTCGGACTTCCGAACAGGACAGTATCACGGGCGATTTTCTCACCGGTACGGGATCTATTTCCGGCAGCTCGGGAAAAGAGATTTCCGAGCTGCTCTCTCAAGGTCGAAGAGCCCTCGACAGGGGGGAATGGCCGAAGGCCATTGAAACCTTCAAAGCGGTCCTCGAAATCGATCCTAACCAGCCTGAGGCGTACGCCTACATCGGCCTGATTCTTGATCAAGCCGGCCATACAGACCGTGCGCTTGCGGCTTTCGATCGATCGCTCGCGAACGATCCTAACTTCCCCCTGGCACTTTGGGGCACGGGGATGATCCTCTACCGTGACAAAAAAGATTTCTCCGGAGCAAGCGAGGCGTTTGAAAAACTCGCCCGAATCATGCCGCCGGGCGAGCAAAAGAATCAGATTCAGAACACCCTTGCCAAACTTGCGCGTCTGGCTGGACAGAAAATGGAGGCATCGAGATCGGATCAGACCCTGGCTGATTCCAAAACAATACAAGGAACCATCAGCGTACATTTGAATCTGGGCGAAAAAGTTGATGACCGGGCCGTTCTATTCATCATCGTAAGGTCAGCCGACTCGTCAGGCGGCCCGCCTCTAGCTGTGAAGAAGATTTCCCGGCCTGTTTTTCCCCTGTCCTATTCCCTCGGACCTGAGGATGTCATGATGGCGGGAATGCCTTTCAGCGGCAAAGTCGCCGTCTCCGCCCGTCTCGACAAAGACGGCAATGCGATGACCCGAGAAGAAGGAGACCTGGCCGGGGAATATAAAGGGAATCCTGCTGAGATCGGCTCTAAGAAAGTCCATATTGTGATCGACCAAATGATGTAGGCAGCCTGCTCAGTCGCCACAGAGAAATGACCAAACAAAGACCCCGCATCAAGCTCGGCCTTCCCTACCACCCCCGTATCCGAGCCCTCATCGATGGCAAAGTAGCTATCGATGGTTGCGAAATCGAGGTAACACATGACTTCATCTCCGCCGGAGAACGTCACTATCGTTTCATGCAGGGAGAATTCGACGTTGGGGAAATGTCCACCGCCACCTTCTTAAGGGCTATAGAAAAGGGCTATCCGTTTCTCGCTTTGCCGATTTTCTTCGAGCGCGGTCCGCGACAACGCAATATCTTTTACTGCGAGGGAAAACTTAGCCACCCCGGCGATCTCAAAGGAAAGAAAATCGGCTGCTTCCGCTATGGAGCCACTGCGGTTTGCTGGGCACGGGGCTTCCTTCTCGATGAGTACGGTCTCAAAACCACCGACATGGGCTGGTACGTTTCCGGAGATGAGGTCTATATCGGCCAGGAGCTGCCGATCCAAGTAGAAAGGCTTGATCCGCCTGCCCTTTTCGGCGAGGAAAAACTTCATCTCTCCCGCTTCCTGTCGGAAGGAAGGCTTCACGCGGCTATTGTCCCCGGTGATAGCGGCTACCGGGGAATCTTCGGCGGCGGCTCTCTTCCGCAGATGATGGGTCAGTTTCCCGGTGTAAAACCGCTGTTCGAGGATACCGAAGAAATTATCCGCCACATCAAAGAAAAACGCATCTACCCCATCATCCACACTATAACCATCAAGAAAGATATCGCCGAGAGATATCCCGATCTCCCGGCAAAACTGATCGAGGCGTTTCGTGAAGCGAAAAAACTCGCCACCCAGTACCTGAGTCCTGAAGACATCGCCGGATACGAAAGGGAGAAGAAAGTCTTGGAAGACGATCCTTACGCCGGCATTTTAGGAGAAACCGAGAAAAGAACTCTCCAGGCTCTGGTCCGCTACCAAATCGAACAGGGACTGATGAGAAAGGAACTGCCGCTCGAAGCCTTCTTCGTTCGCGAGGCCTTTGTTTAGGGCTAGCTGTCCGTTACAACCTCAGCAACATCAGAGATCAGGCAGACGGGCATCCGAACCGTATTGCGTGCATATCCGGCCCTTCCCTGTTGGTCCATGATAATCAGGCCTGCCCGAGCGCCGGTTTTTTTCTCAAGCAGCTTAAGCATTTCGTCGGCAACCTTCCTGGGATCGGAACCGGCCTGCAGCAAACCCAATGCCGTCTTGGCCATGACGATCCGAATGATGGCCTCTCCGTGACCCGTGCAGGAAACTCCTCCGATATCATCCGCATAGGTTCCACATCCTATGAGTGGAGAATCTCCGACTCTTCCCGGAAGCTTATTAAACACGCCTCCTGTGGAGGTTCCGGCTGCTAAGCTGCCTGTCCGATCCAAGGCCACACAACCGACTGTGCCATGCTTATCTTGCCACCGCTTTTGCGCGGTCTCCACGATCAAAGACTCAGGGGGACATACCGGAAAACCTACCTGACGGGCAAAAGAAAGCGCGCCATCGCCGGCCATCAATAGATGGCGGCCATCTTCTAAGATGCGCCGTGCCAGTTGAATCGGGTTCTTGATCGACTTTACGGCGGCGACAGCACCCGCTGATACGGTCCGGCCGTCCATAATCGCGGCATCCATCTCTATCTCCCCCAGGAGATTCAGCGCAGAACCGGTGCCGGCATTGAAAAGCGGATTATCTTCAAGGGCAGTCACCGCAACTTCCACGGCTACCAGTGCTGATCCCCCCTGATCCAGTACCTTCCAACCCTCCAAGGCGGCTTCCTTGCACCCACCGAGCCGGTTAGACAGCTCCTCCTCTGGGATGCTGCCTGCTCCCCCGTGCACAATAATGGCTGGCCGATAATTTTCCACAACTTCTCCTACCTAAGCAATTCAAAGATAAGTGGTCATCAGGCAACCGAGGGGCGAGGCCTGTAGAGCGCGGGCACAGGAGCGTACAGGTTGCGTTCAGGCCCGGATCTGGAAAGTAAGCACCGTCGGAGCGGATGGGGCGGTGGCCAACAAGGCACAGGCCTATTGGCCGCGCTTGCAAGGGCTCGGCCCGAGGGCTGCCGAGCCTTCAGGAAGATCTCAGGTGTCATACTTACGAGCTCCTTAGTATAAATATCTCCGGAAAAAATCTGCTACACGTTTTTGGTACTCCGCACCCAGTTCGCCGTGGACGCGTCCCGAGTGGAACCAAAACTCGGCACGAGGGTTGGATTCCAGCGCCTGTTGCAAAAGACGAGCGTGAGCAAAGGGGATCACCGCATCGGTGGAAGAATGGATCAGGAGAACAGGGGTGGTGGTATTTTGGACTGCATGAACAGGTGAAACATCCCTAAGATCGATCCCGAGGAAAACTCTTACCCAGATCCCGACCAGATATCCTAGAGGATACCGCAGTATCGGAATCTTAAAGAGTTCCGGTGCCATATGAGCCAGACTGGCATAGCTTGATTCTGAAACTACAGCCTTAATTGCCGAAGTCTCTTTGATACCCATGAGAGCAACCGCACCGCCCATGGAAAATCCCCACACGCCCACTTCCTGTAGGCCCTTCGTCTTGAGAAACTCACTAGCCGCTAAAAGATCTCTAACTTCGTTTGCGCCGATGGTTGAATACCTGCCCTCACTTTCACCGAGATAACGGAAATCAAATAAAAATAGATTGTAGTCTTTATGCAAAAAAGACATCGGTG
>JAUXIP010000074.1 GCA_030620935.1 Deltaproteobacteria bacterium
AACGGTAGGCTATACTCCCCACGGGTTTCAAGTGACACACCCCGGTAAATGCTTCAAATCGGCGGCGCGGCTCCGAACGGCTGATCAGCAACGACGCCCCGTCAATCCTTTCTCGGGAAGAAACCCGGATGGGCCGGCCGTTCAGCGTAGCCCCCACGCCCTTGACCGCACGGTAGAGCTCTTCTTTTACCGGGTTATAGACCACCCCTACCGTCGGATCTCCGTCCACAACCAACGCGATAGATACGGCAAATTGCGGGACCCCCTCAATAAATTCTTTGGTCCCGTCTATGGGATCAATGACCCAGACACGGGAGATCGCGAGCCTCTCCGCGTTGTCATTATTTTCCTCGGACAGCCATCCATCCGCCGGAAAGCGACCCAAAAGGATTTCATGGATTTTCCGATTGGCTTCGAGATCCGCCGTCGTCACAGGATTATTCTTTCCCTTTTCTTCAATCCGGTAGTCTTTGCCGTAGAGAGCCATGATGATCTCTCCGGCCTCCCTGGCGGCCTTCTCAGCTATCTCAACCTCCTCAGCAAAATGATCAGTACTCATCACATCCTCTCTTCGACCTTCTCTCTTGCAAGCATCAACGCAGGATTGAAGGAAAACGGCTAAAGTATGGAGCAGCGGAATTTTTATATCGGGGTCACGCAGAAAGAGGCGAAAAATCTTTGGCCTTCTCTGCGCCCGAACGGATCATCTCCGCAATCGCGCGCTCCGAATCGCCAGGCTGTAGGTCCACCCCGCGGATGGCATCATCGAGTACGACGACTCTGAATCCCTCCTTAAGCCCGTCGAGAACCGTATGCTTCACACAATAGTCCGTCGCCAAACCACCCACAATTATTCGTTCTACATTGCGTTGGCGCAAGATATCAGCCAAACTTACTCCTTTAGTGTCCGTCCCCTGGAACCCGGAATAACCATCCTCGTCCAGGTCCACTCCTTTAGAAACAATCTTCGCATCCTCGGGTAGTTTGAGTTCCGGATGAAAATACGCCCCCTTGCTCCCCCGGACGCAGTGCGAGGGCCACACACCCCCGAAGTTTTTGAAATGACTCGTCCATTCGGGGTGCCAGTCACGCGCCGCTACAATGGTGAGACCGGCTGTTTTGAATTTTTCGATATAGCGATTCAGTACCGGGACCACTTGATCACCCTCGGTAACCGGGAGGGTCCCGCCGGGACAGAAATCGTTCTGAACATCTACTATAATAAGGGCATCCATACCGTTCGAGGTCGAACCTTGTATTGTATCTCATTATAAAGGAAGATGAGACCGTTTCAACAACAGTCTCATCCTGCAAAAATCTTCTCATGCCCATCAAAGCGATCTTCTTTGACGCTGCGGGAACTTTGATCAAGACGGCGCGACCGATCGGCGAGAGTTATGCCGCCGTGGCGGAAAAATATGGGCTGTCGGTTCCATCCGAAGAGATCGCGAAACGGTTCCGGGCTTGCTTTGCCTCTGCGCCTCCTCTCGCCTTTCCCGGGGCAGCGGCTGAGAATCTCGAAGAGTTGGAGCGTGCCTGGTGGAAAGAAGTCGTGCGAAAGATCTTTGAGCCTTGGGAGCCCTTTGACCGCTTCGATGAATACTTCTCCGAGCTTTTTACATACTTTAGTGCTGCTGAAGCGTGGTCCCTTTATCCCGAGGTCAACCCAATCTTGTCCGACCTGAGGCAGCGCCGTCTCATTCTCGAGGTCGTCTCTAACTTTGATTCCCGCCTCCTCGCCATCCTCGATCAACTGGGCATCGCCTCCTGTTTCGATTCGATTATCGTATCCAGCCGAGTAGGTTTCGCCAAGCCCGCGCCGGAGATCTTCCACGCGGCGCTACGATTGCACCGGCTTAAAGCGGCGGAAACCTTGCACGTCGGCGACAGCCTGGATAAAGATGCCAGCGGCGCCGCCGGTGCCGGCTTGAAAGGAATCCTGCTGGACCGCAATGGCGAAAAGGCCTTGGCTTTTTCGCCGATCATTCGGACTCTTAATGAGCTATTGCCTCTCATCGAGCAATCGATCTAAGATATGCTTTATATATCTCCGTGGCGTAAGAATGGTCCTGAGGCGAAAAGGAGGAATAGACCATGGCTAAAAATGTCGCCAAACGAGTCGAGGCCGTGCCCGAATCAACACCGGTCAAAGTCAAAAAAGTAGGTCACGTTGTCTTTCGCGTCAACAACGTGGAGCAGACGACAAAATTCTGGACGGATATCATGGGGTTTCGGATCTCGGACCGCAATGAAAAGGGCATGGTGTTTCTCCGCAACGCTTCAGATCATCACACCATCGGGTTGGCAGCAGCAGCCGAAGCAGGCGAGCTGCCGAAAAAGAACCGCCCTGGATTCGATCATTGCGCCTTGGAAGTCGGGAGCATATCGGAGCTGTTTGAGATCCGCGATTTTCTGCGCGCAAAAAACATTCCCATCACATTCGAGGGGCGCAAAGGGCCGGGCTGCAACACCGGCATCGAATTCCTGGACCCGAACGGCTACACCATCGAGCTTTACGCGGCGATGGACCAGATCGGGCCGGATGGCAAGAGCCGCCCTGCCAGTGAGTGGATACGGGCGAAATCTCTCGAAGAGGCCGTGGCCAATCCGGTTCGGGGCGCTAAGTATTAACCACCCGCGCACAAAAAAATATTCCTGATCAAGCTAAAGGCCTACAATATTGGACGTTATACGCGTCACCGGTTATCACCGTCGGCCTGCCCACCTGGTCGCCGAACACCAAGGTTTTTTTGCTAAAGAGGGGCTGGAGATTAACTTTCACCAGGCGACCTTTGCCCCGGACCATAACCGGGGCATGGCCGAGGGACGGTGGGACCTCAGTCTGAGCAGCGCCGATACCATGATCGCCCGGACTACCAGGGACAACGTCGATTTCCTCCTCTTCATGCAGGCCGAAGAAGGACTCAACGCCGGCCTCATAGGCCGTCCCGAAATCACTTCTCTCGATCAACTGCGGGGAAAGTTGTTAGCCGGGGATCCCGGAGATTCCAATCTCGATCTTATCCGGAGAAAAATTCTTCGGAGCCACGGGATTTATGAAAATGAGTATCGGGTTGCAATAATCGGCAGCTCCCCGAAGCGGTTCGAGGCCTTCATGCAAGGAAAGGTGGTAGCTGCCATGCTCACTCCCCCCTCGACGGAAAAGGCTTTAGCCGGCGGCGGGGTCCTTCTAGCCAAGGCCGACGAATACGTTCCTCAATGGCCTCTCACCTGCGGATGGAGTCTCAGAAAATGGCTTGAGAGCCATCGTGAGCTGGTCGTCCGCTTTATTCGTGCCTGGATCGAGGCCACGGATTGGCTTCTTCAACCCGAACACCGGGAGGAAACACTACAGCTCATTATGGAAAAAGAACATCTCAACCGGGACAGAGCGGAGCATACTTATCACAGGGTCGTGCCTAAGGCACGCATCAATCCCGCGGCTTTGCGCAAGGTTTTGGACTTGCGCGTTGAAATGGACGTCTATCCGCCCCCGCATAGCCCTCCTGAGCGCTTTTACGATACCAGCTACTGGCGCGAGGCAACCGGCCTTCCTTCCTAGAAAAAATAGGCCCTGTTCAGAAAGTACGTGAATCTCTAGAGAATCAGCGACGCCAGAGAATCAGCGACGCCGGGAGACTGAGCGCGACCTCGACGTAGGAGCGGGGGCGCCCACCGAGCCCTGGCCGAGAAGGAAAGCCGGAACTGACCGAGGCAAGGTGGCCACTGGTGGCCACCGCCGAGGGACTTCCGGAAGGACTTCCGCTCGGCCGGGGCTGGAAGGGCCGCGATGAGAGGCGCGGGAGCGCGAAGTCCTTCGGGCGTCGCATTTTCCGTTAGAGCCAGCACGTAACTTCCCAACAAAGCCAAACAATAACGTTCTCACCCCCCGCTACAAATTTTGGTTTCACAAAATCGCGCTGTCTTGGAGTTTCGAACCGATCCTTGATACAAAAAGAGGCGTGCCATCCTCGAACAGCGCCGAGCAAGCAACCAAGAC
The DNA here is from genome assembly GCA_030620935.1 of Deltaproteobacteria bacterium. Next base: position 4,001 of record JAUXIP010000074.1, read on the forward strand.
AAAATTTTTCTACGGCTGGATAATCGTCGCTGTCGGCTTTCTCGCCCACATCGCCTCCGCCTTCTCGATATCGAGCACGCTCAGTGTCTTTCTAAAACCCCTCTCCGAAGACCTGGAATTTTCGCGGGGCGTCTTTTCGCTCGTCCGCTCGGGAGAGATCCTCATTATCGCGGCCGCGGCGCCGTTGATCGGCTCGCTTATAGACCGACACGGCGGCAGGTGGCTCATGGTCACGGGCGGTTTGGTTTCAGGGGTGGGCTTTCTCCTCCTCGGCCGGGCGAGGAATTTCTGGCAGTTCATGCTCCTCCGCTGGCTCCTGGTCAGTCCGGGCGACGCGCTCATGGGGCAGATGGTGGTGAACGTGTCGATCTCGCGTTGGTTCATCCGCATGCGCGGCCGCGCGCTCGCCCTGGCCGGCATGGGCCACAGCCTAACCAAAGTCGTAATGCCTCTGTTTGCGGCCTCGCTCATCGTGGCCATCGGATGGCGCGCGACTTGGGCCGTCTTCGGCGTTCTGACGCTGGTGTTGGTCGTCGCCCCTTCTCTATTCCTTATGCACCGGCGCCCGGAGGACTTGGGACTGCTGCCGGACGGAAGGTCACCCGATCAAGAGGACAGCGCCGCGCCTGCGGACCCGGCCGGTTCTGCGAAGGCGCACCGGAGCGCCATCGCCGACGTCGCCTGGAGTCGCCGCGAAGCGCTCGGCACTCCGGCCTTCTGGCTCATCGTCACCACTTTCGGCGTTGCCGGTGTCGGCATAACTGGCTTGAACCTTCACGTCTTCGCTTTCGTTAGCGATCAGGGCCACCCAGCGCTCGTGGCAGCTGCTATCTTGAGCATCATAGCTTTCATGCAGTTCAGCACGCCTATCGCATGGGGGCTGTTCACCGAGCGCTGGGATATCGCCAGGCTCATCATGGCGAAGTTTTTGATTCAAGCCGCGGGGCTCTGGTGGGCGCTCTCCGTCCCCGGGCTCTTTTCCCTCTACGGCGGCTTTTTTCTGTACGGCATCGGGATGGGCGGGTCCTCCATCCTGGCAGAAATGATCTGGGCCAACTATTTTGGACGCATCTCGCTCGGAAGAATCCGCGGCATGGGCTGGCTCATCACCCATGTCCTCGCGGCCGCCGGGCCGCCCTTTTTCGGTTTTCTCTTCGACGTCACCGGAAGTTATTTCCTTTCCTTCAGCATCTTCATCGGCCTGCTTTTCGCCTCGGCCTTCCTCAGCCTCTTCCTCCGCCCACCGAAAAAATAGACGCCAGCCCTGCTCTCGGCGCTCATCTTCCACTAAACAACGCCATCCTAATAATCCTCTCTTTCAGCCAACAGGCTTGCAATTATTCGCTTATAAGCTAAACTGGACGGGGTGGAAATCCGGCACTATCTTACGGCATCCGGCAAGGACCCATATCAACAATGGCTTGACGAGCTTAAGGATCTAGAAGCCCGGGTTGTTGTTCAGCGTCGGATTGACCGGATAGTTGACGGGAATTTTGGTGATCACAAGTTCTGTCAGGAAGGAGTCTGGGAATTGAGAATCCACTTTGGCCCAGGTTACCGAGTGTATTATGCGCAAGAGGGAAAGACGATCGTGCTATTACTTTGTGGCGGATCAAAGCGTACTCAATCGGCAGATATCAAAGAAGCGGTACGATATTGGCTTGATTACCAGCGGAGGAAGAAATGACTCGAAAATTAAAATCAGCAACGTCCCGTAGCCACGAAGAGGCAACAATAGACAGTTTTCGCAAAGACCCGGCGTTTGCGGCGGAATATTTGAACTCCATCCTTGAGGAAGGCGACCAAGAGGAATTAATGCTCGCGCTACGCCGTATGTCCGAAGCTTTCGGCGGCGTACAAAAACTGGCGGAAGAGGCGAAGTTAAACGCCAATACCCTCTACCGTACGCTTTCGTCGAAAGGCAACCCCGAACTCAAGAGCCTGAGAGCTGTCCTGCGGGCGATGGGAATGCAGCTTACTGTCCGACCGCTGCGGAAACGCGTAGCGTGATCTGATTCGTATTCGGTCCGAAAAAACATCAACACGAGCACGTAACTTACAGAGTGCCGGCTCGAAGTAACACGAACACGATCCTTTAGAGTTCTCCGCGCCCGACTGTTTCCCTAACTGAGAATGTTAGCAGCGCGGCCGTGATGATGGATGAGACGGCGAATAGTGAGAAGGCGGCGCTGTAAGCGATATGCTCCGCCACTAACGCAAAGAGAACCGGACTGATTATCTGCCCGACCTCGCCGATCAGACGCCAAAAGCCGAAGAACCGCCCGCGCGCGGTCGCAGGCGCCATGTCCGCGCCGAGCACCTGCATGCTGCCGGCCGTGACCGCCTGGCCGCCGTGAATCCAAAAAAAGCCCGCGACGAAACTGGCGAAGCTCCAGTGCCAGTGCGCCCCCCACGCGAGAAACATGAGACCGAGCGCGATCAAGAAGAATCCCGGCACCATCGTGGTTTTACGCCCGAACCGGTCCATCAGATAACCGCACGAGAGCGTAATCGGAATGGCAATGATGCTGGTGGTCGTCGCCAGCCAGCCTAATAATTGCGGGCCTGTATTGTACGCATACGTCGCGTACAGCAACAGCGTCCCTCCCCAAAGCACACTCCGCGTCGCCGACGCGAAAAACTGCGCCAGGAAAAAGCCCCGATACCTGGCATCGAGCATCATCCTCAGCAGCTCGCGCGTGCTTATGTGATCCTCTTCCTTCTTACCCGCCCGCCTGCTTCCTCCGACCATCGACTCCCGCACGAGGAAAAAGCTCGGCACGATGGCGAGAGACGCCAGGGCCCCGTGCACGAAGAACGGCACGCGGATGCTCCAGGTCGCGAGGAATCCGCCGAGCGCCGGTCCCAGCAGCTTGCCGGCGCCTTCAATGCCCACCATGCCGCTCATCTGCCGTCCGCGCTCGCGGTTTTTGCCGACGTCGGCGATAATCGCCAGGCGCGCTTGCCGCCATATCTGCATCGCGGCGCCGCCCAGAAAGCGAAAAAGCAACAATTGCGGGAACGTCCGCGCGACAGCCGTAAGGCAAGATGAAGCCGTCATCAGAAGCGGCCCGGCGAAGAGCATAGGACGGCGGCCGAGACGATCGACCAGAAAACCGGTCGGGACCGCCGCGACTAAACCCCCGAGCGAGTGCATCACGATGACCAGCGCAGCAACGCCAAATCCGATATCGAACGACTTGGCAAACACCGGTATCGCGGGCGTAGCGATGCTGTAGCCCAAGGCGAGGATAAAGGCCGGGAAATATAAAGTTAGGAGTTGGAAAAGGGAAAGGACCCCGCCGGTTTCATCTTTTTTTGAGTCGTCAACTTTGGACATGCAGGACGCAATGCTTTCCCACTATGAATAACCGGACGGAAAAACTTCGTCAAACGGAATCAGAGAAATGCCACCATTCGAGACTTGACCGTAAGCCACAATCCGTGTGTAAGCTCATAGCAGCTTGAAGTCCGCAGGAGGTCATCATGGATCCAATCCTTGCCGCAGTCCTTGCCGCGACCAATGAGAAGAGCCGGAGGCTGAGAGAGCTCGTTGGAGCCGCGGAGATTCTCGTCATGCCCGGGGCCTACGATATGCTGAGCGCCCGTTTATTCGAGCAAATGGGCTTCAAGGCCATCCAAGGGACGAGCAGCGGCATTGCCACCGCTTTGGGATACGCGGACGGTGAGGTCATGAGCCGGGAACTCTTCGTGGAAGTATCGGGCAAATTGGCTGCAGCCGTATCGGTCCCGTTCAACGCCGACGGCGAGCGCGGCTATGGCGACGAACATACAATCCAAGAAACCATCCGCTCGCTTATCGCCGCGGGTGTCGCGGGAATGAATCTGGAAGACGGCACGCGCTCAAAGCCCGGCGGCTCCCGCGGGTTGGTCGATCTGTCGCTGCAGCTCCAGAAGATTAGAGCCATGATGGAAACCAAGCGCGCTCTCGGCAGCGAGTTTTTTCTCAATGCCAGAGTCGACGCGCTCCAAGTCATGACCGACGATCCGAAGAAGGCGCTGGATGAAGCCATCCGTCGCGGCAATGCCTACGCCGAAGCGGGTGGTGACTGTATTTTCTACTTGAATCTTCATTCGCGGGACACCATAGGCACCGTCGTCAAGGAAGTCCATGCACCCGTCAGCATATTCGCCGGGCCCCAGTCACCCA
>JAUXIP010000276.1 GCA_030620935.1 Deltaproteobacteria bacterium
GCGGGGCGAATGAGGTCGTTCATACCACCATCGACGACAACAAATTTTTTCTCCTCGGTCTCCTTTAAATAGAGAACTTCGGTAACCAGGATCCCCGCATTTCCGGTAATGACACGACCCGGCTCGAGGATCAGAGTAACATCAAGCCCGTCCAGTTCGCGGATCAGGGCCTCCGCGTACTCCTCCGGGCCAGGTGGCTCTTCGTCATTGTAGCGGATACCCAGACCCCCGCCCAGATCCAGATAGCGGATGCGGGCACCTTCCTTTTTAAAGGAGTCTGCCAAAACCCTGTCCAGGTATTCCCTTATTCTTGAAAGGGCATCGACAAATGGGGGAACCGTTGTGAGCTGGGAACCGATGTGGCAATCCACACCAATCACTTCGAGATTAGGCAGAGAGAGTGCCCTTTTGTACTCCTGCAGTGACCGTTTGATATCGATACCAAACTTGCTCTTCTTCATCCCGGTGGAGATGTAAGGATGGGTTTGAGGGTCCACATCAGGATTTACCCTGAGGCTGATCGGCGCCTTCTTTCCTAAGCCACGAGCGATCTCGTTGAGAAGGGTTAGCTCCTGCTCAGATTCCACATTGAACATGAGGATCCCGGACTTCAGGGCGTATTCAATCTCGTCTTTTTGCTTGCCCACTCCGGAGAAAACAATCTTCTTCGGGTCTGCCCCGGCCTTGAGGGTGCGAAAAAGCTCGCCACCAGAGACGATATCGAACCCGGCCCCCTCTTTGACAAAGAGCCTGAGGACGGCCAAGTTGGAGTTGGACTTGACCGAGAAGCAGATAAGGTGCGGCAACCCGGAAAAGGCCTGATCAAAAACGCGGTAATGACGCTTGAGGGTTGCTAAGCTATAAATGTAAGCAGGGGTCCCCACCTCTCGTGCGATGCGCTGCACGGGAACCTTTTCGGCAAATAGCTCTCCGTCTCGGTATTCGAAATGATCCATCAAGGCTTCCAGGCAGCCTCGACCTCGTTGGAGGGACGACTTAACGAGCCGTCCATAAGCCGGGAGAAAACACGGTAGCGGTAAACCGTCTGAGGCGAAAGCTCCTCGTCCACATAGCGGTACTTTTTCTTTTTGATAAACTTCTGATGATCCTCTATGTTCACCGTTGTCCTTGGCCGAAAAGGCACGGGACAGTCCGGGCAGGAGCTCGTCTTGGGTAAATCCTTGCGGAAGATAACAAACCCGGCAAGGTCATCGAGACTCTGCCCGTCCACATATTTTTTAGGCCGGCTCCAGGTAAGAGCGATCCCTCTATCCCCTGTTTTGACCTTGAGATCTTTTATCACCTCCGGGATGGCCAGCTCCGGCGCCCGCGGATTGCCCTTCTTCCCGCAGGCAGAAACAAACATTAGGGCAACACAGCAAAAGATTAAAAAAGGTTTCACTAATCTATCCCCCTATTTCCTTTAAACGTCGGCGCACATTAGCCACGGCAGTCCCCCCGACGGCACGCCGCCGCTGAACGGCAACCACCGGATCGAGACAGGCATAGACGTCTTTGTCAATTCTGGGAGAAAAACGTTTCAGTTCTTTAATAGAGAGATCCTCGATCCTACGATGGTGATCCAGGCAAAATCGGACCACCTTTCCCACCAGGGTATGCGCCGCACGAAAACTCAGCCCACGCTTGACCAGGTAATCCGCCAGCTCCGTAGCATTCAAGTAACCATCTTGGACCGCAGTCCGCATCTTTTCCTTTTTTACCTTTATCTGACGCACCAGCTCCCGCATCATCACCAGGCTCGTTTTGACCGTATCCACGGTATCAAACAACGGGATCTTATCCTCCTGGAGGTCGCGGTTATAAGCCAAGGGCAATCCTTTCATCACGGTAAGGAGGGCCTGGAGATGACCGAAGATCCGCCCTGTCTTCCCGCGGATCAGCTCAGGGACATCAGGATTTTTCTTCTGGGGCATCATCGAGCTTCCCGTACAGTAACCGTCCGGGAGCTCAATAAAACCGAATTCTTGACTAGACCATAGGATCATCTCTTCCGCAAGGCGACTGAGGTGGACAAAGAGAATCGCAGAACCGGAGATAAATTCCAACACGAAATCCCGATCGCTCACCGCATCGATGCTGTTCTTGGAGATCCGCGGAAAGCGGAGCAGCCTTGCGACGTAGGCCCGGTCGATGTCAAAGGTGGTCCCGGCCAGGGCCCCGGACCCCAAGGGCATCACGTTGATCCGCTCCAGACATTCACTCAGACGCTGACGGTCCCGATCAAACATGTCGACATAGGCGAGGAGATGATGGGAGAGGAGAACCGGTTGCGCCCTTTGAAGATGGGTGTAGCCGGGCATGATAACTTCCAAGTAGCGCTTGGCCGCCCGCGCCAGTTCTCGCTCTAGATTTCCCAGAAGTCCTAGAATAGAACGAAGCTCCTCTCTTAGAAAGAGCCTCATATCCAGCGCCACTTGATCGTTGCGGCTTCTCGCCGTATGAACCTTTCCTCCTACCGAGCCGATCTTTTGGATAAGGCGCCGCTCGATGTTCATGTGGATGTCCTCGTCGGCTGAGGAAAAAGGAAATCTCCCTTTTTCAATTTCTTTCTCAATTATCTTCAGACCGTGTACGATCCTCTGCCCCTCTCTTGCCGAGATGATCCGCTGCCGAGAGAGCATTTTCGTATGGGCGATGCTGCCGGCAATGTCATGCCGATAGAGCCGCGCGTCCACATCGATGGAGGAGGTAAAGGCCTCTACGGATTCTGCCGTTCGATCCGCAAAACGACCACCCCAAAGTTTTTTCTCTTTAGCCACTCTAGGTACCTTCGATCCCTCTATCTCATTGACCCTTTGCCCCTTTTGGGGTGTTGCAATCTGAGCCTCAAGGCATTGAGTCTAATAAACCCGTTCGCATCGGCCTGCTGGTATCCTTCATCCTCTTCAAAGGTTGCCGTTTTGGGATCGTAAAGTGAGACCTCGGATTTCCGGCCGGTCGCGAAGGCATTGCCCTTATAAAGCTTAAGCCGCACACGGCCGCTGACATTTTTTTGAGAGTTATCGATGGCCTTTTGCAGAAACTCCCGTTCCGGTGCGAACCAATACCCATAGTAAACCAGCTCTGCATACTTGGGGATTAGAGAGTCCCTGAGCCGCATGACCTCCCGATCCATGGTAATCGATTCGAGGGCACGGTGCGCCGTATGGAGAAGAGTTCCTCCAGGAGTTTCGTATACGCCTCGGGATTTCATGCCGACGTAACGGTTTTCGACCAGGTCCACCCGTCCGATCCCGTGTTTTGCCCCCAAGACATTCAAACGGGAGAGGAGAGTGACGGGAGAAAGAACCTTGCCGTCCAGGGCCACCGGATCTCCCCGGAAAAAATCGATCTCGACATATTGGGGACGGCCCGGTGCCTTCTCGGCGGATTTTGTCCAAAGAAACATATCGGCTGGTGGTTCCCTCCAAGGATCCTCCAAAATCCCTCCCTCGTAACTGATATGGAAGAGGTTGCGGTCGATGCTATAGGGCCTCTTTCGAGTCACTGGGACCGGAATGCCATGACGTCTGGCATAATTAATCAAGGACCTGCGCGAATTGAGATCCCAGACTCTCCACGGAGCAATCACTTTGACGCCGGGCTTCAGAGCGTAGTAGGTCATCTCGAACCGGATCTGGTCATTGCCCTTTCCCGTCGCCCCGTGGGCGACGGCATCGGCCCTCTCTTTTTTGGCAACTTCGATTTGACCCTTGGCAATCAAGGGGCGAGCGATCGAGGTCCCCAACAGATAAGAGCCTTCATAGACCGCACCTGCCCGGAGCATCGGAAAAACATAATCCTTTACAAACTCTTCCTTAAGATCATCGACGACAACCTTGCTGGCTCCTGTCTTCAATGCCTTTCGTTTTACCTCTTTCAGGTCCTCTTCCTGACCGAGATCCGCACAATATGCAATGACCTCACAACTGTACTGCTCGATCAACCACCGTAGGATAACCGAAGTATCCAGCCCACCGGAATACGCCAGCACGATTTTCTTAACATTCATCCCTTTCCCAATTCCCCGTTTTCGATTTTAGATTTAATCCAAAATCCGCAATCCGAAATCCAAAATTAATTAATTGCCCTTCTTCTCTTTCAGCATCCACACCATAATCGCCTTCTGTACATGGAGGCGGTTCTCGGCC
>JAUXIP010000080.1 GCA_030620935.1 Deltaproteobacteria bacterium
CCTGCTGCGCCTCCCCGTCCAAGAATTTAGTCGCGAGCCACCGGAAGATATAGTCCATGATAGATTTTGCGATGGGGATGTTGGGATTTTTGGTAAAACCGGAAGGCTCGAAGCGCATATGGCTGAATTTATCGACCAGCACTCTCAAAGGCACGCCGTATTGCAGCGCCATCGAGATCGCCGTGGCAAAGGAGTCCATAAGGCCTGAGATCGTAGAGCCCTCTTTGGACATGGTGATGAAGATCTCTCCCGGCTGACCGTCTTCATACATCCCTGCCGTAATGTAACCTTCATGACCTGCGATATCGAACTTGTGGGTAATCGACTTTCTCTCATCAGGCAGCTTGCGTCTGAAAGGACGTGACTCCTTGGCTTCCGCCTTTGGGGTCTTGTTTTCCTCCTTTGAAGTGTTGAGAGGCTGGGTCCGCTTAGAACCATCCCGGTAAACAGCCACCGCCTTGAGCCCCAGCTTCCAGGCCTCGATGTATGCCTGCATGATCTCGTCTATGGTCACGTGGCTGGGCATATTGATGGTCTTAGAGATGGCCCCGGAGATAAAGGGCTGGACGGCGCCCATCATTTTTAGATGCCCCAGGTAATGGATCGAGCGACTCCCGTTGGCCGGCTTGAAGGCACAGTCGAAGACCGGGAGGTCTTCGTCCTTGAGATGAGGAGCGCCTTCGATGGTTTCGTGCTCATCGATGTACTCTACGATTTCCTGAATCTGCTTTAAGTCGTAGCCCAGCTTCTTTAAAGAGCGCGGCACTGTGTTGTTGACGATCTCTAAAAAACCTCCGCCCACAAGCTTTTTGTACTTGATGAGAGAGATATCCGGCTCGACTCCGGTGGTATCGCAATCCATCATGAAAGCGATCGTGCCCGTGGGCGCCAGAACCGATATCTGAGAATTTCTCACCCCATGCTTCTCCGCCTCTTGGCAAGCAAGGTCCCAAACTCCTCTGGCAGCGGTACGTAGATCCAAGGGGACATGAGACGAAGAGATCTTGTAGGCATGGGAGCGGTGTTTGTTCACCACCCGAAGCATGGGCTGGCGATTTACCGAGAAGCCCGAGAAGGGACTCATGTGCTCGGCCACGCGGGCGGACTGGAGATACCCTTCCCCCGACATCAGGGACGTGAGCGCGGCCGCATATCCCCTGCCGGCATCTGAATCGTACGGAAGGCCCAAAGACATCAGCAGAGCGCCGAGATTGGCATAGCCCAACCCCAATTCGCGGAAAGCGTGTGCGTTCGCCGTGATCTCAGGCGTGGGATAGGAGGCGTTATCCACCAGGATTTCCTGAGCCAGGATCATAATGTCCACGGTATGGCGAAAGGCCTCTACGTCGAAGACCCCGTCGTCGCGAAGAAACTTGAGCAGGTTTAATGACGCCAAGTTGCAGGCAGAGTCGTCCAGATGCATATACTCAGAGCAGGGATTGGAGGCATTGATGCGGCCCGTACCGGAACAGGTGTGCCAATCGTTAATGGTCGTGTCAAACTGCATTCCCGGATCGCCGCAGAGGTAGGTCCCCTCGGCAATCATGTGCAGCAGGTCTCGTGCCTTGAAGGTCTCACAGGCCTCCCCGGTTTTCACGTAGCGAGTCTTCCACTCCCGATCTTCTACCATAGCCTGCATGAACTCATCGGAAACCCTGACTGAGTTATTGGCATTCTGAAAGAAGACACTCCCATAGGCCGGCCCATCGAGACTGGAGTCGTATCCCGCTTCGATGAGGGCCCAGGCCTTTTTTTCCTCCTCCACTTTGCATTTGATAAACTCTACGATGTCCGGATGCTCGACGCTCAGCACGACCATTTTCGCCGCACGCCTGGTCTTGCCCCCTGACTTAATGACCCCGGCCGAGGCATCCGCCGCCTTCATAAATGAGACGGGTCCCGACGCTGTCCCTCCACCGGCCAACTGCTCTTTTGCGGAACGGATCTTGGAGAGATTCACTCCGGATCCTGATCCTCCCTTGAAAATCATCCCTTCCTTGCGGTACCAGTCGAGGATCGACTCCATGGTGTCGTCCACGGAAAGGATGAAGCAAGCGGAGCATTGCGGCTTTTCCTCGATACCGCAGTTGAACCAGACCGGACTGTTAAAGCAGGCTTTTTGATGGAGGAGGATAGAGGTCAACTCGTCGTTGAAGATCCGGGCATCTTCCTCGGCGGAAAAGTAGCCGCCGGCCCTACCCCACGCAGCTACTGTATTGACGACGCGACCGATGAGCTGACGAATGCTCCGCTCTCTCTCAGGGCTCCCCAAGGGGCCGCGAAAATATTTAGAGACGACTACATTAGTCGCCATCTGAGACCAGGATTTGGGAATTTCCACATTGTTTTGCTCAAAGACCACTTTTCCTTTTTCATTAACGATCGTCGCCGAACGAATTTCCCACTCAACTTCCTCGTAAGGGCTTATTCCCGACCGGGTGAAATAACGCTCTGTCCGGAGCCCTTTTTTTGCCCCCAACTGACTCTGAGAAATTTCCTCTTCCGTCTTTTCAGTCAAAGTGGTCGTCATTTTTCCCCTCTCTTCTCTCAGAATTTACCCGACCCTCGAGCGCCATAAATAGAACGTTATTATAAGCATAATGGCCTTGGATCTTTATCGGCTGAAAGTCCTTGTATTTTAAAATCTAGTTGTTGTCCTTAAAAGCAGGCGGAATCGTTGTGCAGGGACAAAATCCATCATTTTGTATGTTTTGCATTATGGACCACCACATATTGTATTGTCAAGAAAATTTTTTTGCTCTTGGTGATTCTACTCTATGCGCTCGGAAATTATAAAGAAAATCGACTCTGCTCGTGCACTCTGCTTTATACTTCTAGTCATGATCAAGTTTTAAAAGGCGCGATAACATGATTTTACAAAAGGAAGCATCCTAAGGGGACTGTCCTGCCCCCCAGAGCGAAATTGGCTCGGAGGCGTGGAACTCTCTGCGAAGCCGATTCGCGAGAGTGAGGGGGCCTGCCGAACAAGCCGAAAGCAGCGAGACGGAACGGTTCGGAATAACCACAGGTCTATTGCTTTCGGCGCGAGAGGTAGGCCCCCGAACAGAACTTCCCGCCTTAGCCCTTAATTCCGGATGCTTACTTTACAAAATATTTTCTTTCATTCAGGTTCCCTTCCGGTGTATGTTGAGTGGGATTGATGCGAAAGACTGACTTTCAGCCAGAAAAACTCGGGAACGTTCTGGAGAATTCTCTCAAGCGATTGGATCTATCCGGCAAACTTGTGGAATATGGAATATGGCCCATCTGGAATGAAACGGTCGGCCCCGCCGTAGCGCGCAACGCACAGCCGGAGAAAATCCGGCGCGGCACGCTCTCTGTAAGGGTTGCCAGCCCGATGTGGATGCAGCAACTCCAGTACATGAAGGAGATGATATCGGAGAAACTCAATCAAAGATTGGGGACAGAGGTGGTGAAAAACATCTTTTTTTCTGTTGGTAGACTAGAGACCTATGCAGGCGATTCGAAAAATAAAAAATCTTCCGGTAACCGGCATGCCTCTCCTGACGCCAAACTTGATGAGGCCTATCTACAGTCGGTAAAGGACCCGGAGATTCGCCGCGCATTGGCGAGACTGTTTGTCGCTTGTTCCGGCAAGACAAAACCTTAAACAAACCTCACTCCCTCAAAATGGCTTTCACTTCCGGCGTGTATTCCTTCGCCCGAGAGTAAATAAAAAGGGGGGGTAAAACCTTACTCTCACTCCCGGCGCCTTTAATCCCTTCGATGAGAACAAGAGTGGCCGTACTCCCCTCAAAGGAGTAAACAAACCTGAGACGTTTCGGCTCCAAACCCACCTGCCTCATGGTTGCAAGAAGATCTGTTGTGCGCGTCGCCGGATAAACCAGCGCCATTCTCCCTCTATGACGGAGCAGATAGAGTCCGGCACGGAGAAAATCCTTGAGTTTACCCTTGATCTCATGACGGGCGAGACGCCTTTCCGGATCAGGATTCACACGTCCGCTAGCCCGGCGTCTGTAAGGTGGATTGCAGACCACTGTATCGAAGCTTTTGGGAGAAAAGACTCGTTCAATCGACCGAACATCTCCCTCCACGATTTCTATTCTGCTCGCCAGCCGGTTCAACTTGACGCTCCTCCGTGCCCTTTGCACCATCTCTTTCTGGATTTCCAGGCCAATAATATTAACAGAAGGGTGAAGGTAGGCCAGGATGAGCGGAATGATGCCGCTACCTGTTCCCAGATCGGCGATTTTTTCCTCCCTCCGGAGGCTCACAAAATGGGCGAGCAGGACCGCGTCTAAAGAGAAGCGATACCCTTTCCTTTTTTGAATCACCGCCAACTCGCCTTGAAAAAGCGTATCCAAAGTTTTCTCTTCGGTTTCCTCCCTAGGGGTACGAGAGTATTTCTCCATATGCTTGCAAATTTCTGGAGTTTTTTATATTAGCGTGACAACTGGTCCTTTTTTCGCAGCACCGATCATGATTGCGCTTCTAAGCCAAATCGGCCGTTTCACCCTCGGCTTCCTTTCCGAGAGGGGTAGGATGTTTCTCTTTCTCGCCTCCGCCTTTGCCCTCGCGTTTCGTCGACCGGCCAAGATCAACCTCATCATCTACCATATAAAGACTATAGGGGTCGATTCTGTCTCGGTCGTGATCCTTTCCGGATTCTTTACCGGGATGGTCATGGGGTTTCAAGGATACTACAGCCTCAGAAAGTTCGGCGCGGAAAGCTGGCTGGGCTCTGTCGTCGCTCTGGGATTGCTGCGCGAGCTGGGCCCCGTCCTCTCGGCCTTTATGGTTACGGGACGAACCGGATCAGCCATGGCTGCGGAACTCGGTACCATGCGCGCCACGGAGCAGATCGACGCCCTCGATTCCATGGCCATCAACCCGATCAAGTATCTGGTCTCCCCACGCTGCATAGCAAGTTTGATCGTCATGCCTTTGCTCACCGCCATCTTTAACGTCGTGGGAATTTTTGGCGCCTATCTCGTCGCCGTCGGGCTTCTCGGGGTCAGCTCCGGCAGTTATTTCTCGGGCATGGAAAACAACGTCGTCTTCAGCGACGTATACAGCGGCTTTGTAAAATCCCTCAGTTTCGGTCTTATCATTACGTGGGTTTGCTGCTATAAGGGATTTTACGCCCCCCCCATGGCTACCGGGGTAAGCCAGGCAACAACCGAGTCGGTGGTCCTCTCTTTTGTTCTGATCCTAGTTTGGGATTATTGTTTGACCTCGGTGATGCTGGTCTAAAATGATCCAGGTTGTTAACCTCTATAAGAACTTCGGCGATCAGCCAGTGCTCAAGGGCGTGAATCTGGATATTGTCGGCGGAAAAATTACCACGATAGTGGGAACGAGTGGCTGCGGCAAGACCGTTCTTCTAAAACATTTAATCGCCCTCCTGCGGCCGGAGCGGGGTGAGGTTTTAATCGACAGCGTCGATATCACTAAACTCAAGCAGAAAGAGTTATACAAAATCCGCGCTCGGTTCGGGGTCCTTTTTCAGGGAGCGGCGTTGTTGGATTCCATGACTATCTCCGATAATGTTGCTTTCCCATTGAGGGAAAAAACCGAGATGACTGAAACCCAGATTCACAAGAAAGTGGAGGAGCGTTTGGAACAGGTGGGGCTTGAAGGAATGGGATACAAATACCCCGGGGACTTGAGCGGTGGCATGAAAAAGCGGGCGGGGTTGGCTCGAGCCCTGATCATGGACCCGGAGATCGTTCTCTTTGACGAGCCCACCACCGGCCTCGATCCGGTCTTGGCAACCGGCATCCATCAACTCATTGCCCGGACACAGGAGACTTTCGGCTTCACGGGAGTCGTCGTCAGCCACACGATTCCTCAAGTCTTTGAAATATCGGACTACGTCGCTATACTAGCTAACGGCGTCATCGAGGAGATCAAGCCGACAAAGGAATTTGAGTCCTCTCAAAATCCAATCGTGCAACAATTTATCAAGGGAGAGACAGAGGGACCGATTCAGGTGTTGTAGGGAGGTTTCATCATTGAACCAAACACGGACTGAGGTCATTGTAGGCGTTTTTGTTCTTGTCGGCATGGTCTGCTTAGCCTATCTCACCATTCGCTTGGGCAAAATAGAGGTGTTCGGCAATAACAGTTATGTCGTCTATGCCGATTTTGCTTCGGTGGCCGGTCTCAATCTAGGAGACCCGGTGGAGATCGCCGGGGTTAAAATCGGACGGGTCGAATCGATCAATCTGGCTGATGATCGGGGTCGTCTAGGACTCAAAATCGACAACAATGTCAAACTCCAAGAGGACGTGATCGCCTCGGTCCGAGCCCGAGGACTGATCGGCGATAAATTCGTCGTGATCAGCCCGGGGGCATCGGACAAACTACTCGCCTACGGGGATAAGATCCGAGAGACAGAATCCCCTCCGGATCTTACGGAGCTGATCGGAAAATATGTGGGCGGAGATTTGACATCGAAAAGCGAGAAATAATGATGCAAAAGTATAAGCCAATATCTGCCGTTATTTTTCCTCTAGGACTCTCCTTTTTACTCCTTTCCCCCGTTCACGCTGCTGCGCCTACGGATCAAGTCCGTACCACGGTGGACAAAATTCTAACCATCCTGAATAGTCCGGAACTCAGACCCGAAGAGAAGGTTCAAGAGCGACGGGATCAATTAAGGCGCGCCCTGTTTGCCCGCTTCGACTTCAAGGAGATGGCCAAGCGCGCTCTCGGAAGCCACTGGCGCCGACGCAGCCGCGAAGAGCGAGAGGAATTCGTGCAACTTTTTACCAGCCTCTTGGAGCGTGCCTACATCGACAGGATCGAGGCCTATAACAACGAGCGGCTCGCCTATACCGGCGAAAAACTGGACGGCCAATATGCCGAGGTGCAAAGCCGCATGGCCACGCGCAAGGGAGAAGAATACTCTATCAACTACAAGGTCCGTCTTGTGAACAGTGAATGGAAGGTCTACGACGTCGTGATTGAAAACATCAGCCTGGTCAACAATTACCGCTCGCAGTTTAACCGGGTCATCACGAAATCATCCTACGAAGACCTCATCCGCCGACTGAAAGAAAAACAGACAGAAACGCCGTAGAAACTCCAGGGGCATCGCCCTGGCTACGCCGAGTCCCAGCCCTCATTGTTCAGTCCACGAGGCGCAACCATGACAACGTGTTGCTTCAAGCCGAAACCCGAGGGTGCAGGTCCTGAAGGCTGCACGCACAGGGACGAGAAGCAGGTCGGCCCTTCGACCCGCGCTCAGCTCAGGGTGATGAGTAAAGTCGAACCACACGCCCGGACTTTGGGAATCAGCGGCTCAAGGAGTTGGTGTGGGTGGTCCTCGAGGTAGAGAACCATTGCGTGCGGCCGGAAGGATTTGCACACGAGGGGACTCCAGCCTGAAGAAATGGGGCTAGCATGCTCGCCGCGTTGCTGCCTACCCCAAAATCCATTGAAGAAAATCCACTCGTTTTGAGTAAGATCTCTACTCCCCATCCTGGAGAGCGGCAGGTCCGTATCCGCATTAACGTTTGTGGCATCTGCCACACGGATTTACACATCGTCGAAGGCGAAATCCCCCTACCCAAACTACCTACCATCCCCGGCCACCAGATCGTCGGTGTCGTAGAAGCACGCGGCCGGGCGGCAACTCGCTTTAAGGAAGGAGATCGGGCAGGTGTTGCCTGGCTCCACCATGCATGCGGTCATTGTCCCTATTGCAAGAAAGGCAACGAAAATCTCTGTGAACAGGCGGAATTTACCGGATTGCAGGCGGACGGTGGCTACGCGGAATTGTGTGTTGTTGATGAAGCGTTTGCATACCGCATTCCCAAACACTTCTCCGATCCGGAAGCAGCACCCCTGCTGTGTGCGGGAGTGATCGGCTATCGGGCCCTGCGACTGAGTGATATCCGCAAGGGCGAGCGTCTTGGTCTGTTCGGGTTCGGCGCCTCCGCGCATATCGTTATTCAAATCGCAAGGTATTGGGATTGCGAAGTCTATGTATTTACGCGCAGCCAAGAGCACCAAAATCATGCCCGAGTC
>JAUXIP010000260.1 GCA_030620935.1 Deltaproteobacteria bacterium
AGATCGTAGCCGCTGCGCACTGCGAAGATGAGATCCTCCGGCCTTCCTACCCCCATGAGATAGCGAGGCCGGTCCCTAGGCAACAATGCAACCGTGTACTCCCCGATCGAATTCAGCGTTGCTTCCTCCTCACCCACTCCCAGACCTCCTACAGCGAAGCCGTCAAAAGGCATAGGGGCCATTGCCTGCACGCAGCCCAGACGCAAATCCTGATGCATTCCTCCCTGAATGATCCCGAAGAGGGACTGATCGCTTCTCTTCCGCACCTTCAGGGAGCGTTCGGCCCATCGCACTGTGCGATCGGTGGAGGCTTTGGCGTAGTCGTGAGTAGCAGGATGCGGAATGCATTCATCCAGCACCATCGCGACATCGCTGCCGAGATCCTCTTGGATTTCAACGACCTTCTCCGGCGTGAGGAGATGCTTGGAGCCGTCCAGGTGGGATCGAAAATGGACGCCCTCCTCTGTAATCTTCCTCAAGGCCCCCAGGCTGAAGACCTGGTAGCCGCCGCTATCCGTAAGAATCGGCCCATCCCATCCCATAAAGCGATGCAGCCCACCCAGATCCCGAACCACGTCGACTCCGGGGCGGAGATAAAGATGATAGGTATTGGCCAGAATCATCTGGCAGCCGATCTCCTCGAGATCCTTGGGCGACATGGCCTTGACGCTCCCCTGGGTCCCTACCGGCATGAATGCCGGGGTATCCACCGCGCCGTGGGCGGTCATGAGACGGCCCAGCCGAGCCTCAGAGGCAGAGTCTTTCTTGATTACCGTAAAATTGAAAGCCATTTTTAAGCACTCAGCCATCAGCAGTCAGTTCTCAGCTTCTTTATCCTCCTGATGGCTGAAAGCTGATCGCTGTGAACTATAATATGAGCATCGCATCGCCATAGCTGTAAAATCTATATTCCGATCGGATCGCCTCCTGGTATGCTCGCCGGACCAGATCCAAACCGGCAAAGGCAGCTACCAAGATGAGCGGCGTGGAGCCGGGCAGGTGAAAATTGGTAACCAGGCCGTCGATAACATGAAACGAATCATCGGGATGGATAAAAAGGCGCGCGATCCCTTCATCGGCTTCCACACTGCCCTTCTTCCGAGCGATCCATTCGAGCGTCCGCGTCGTGGTTGAGCCGACAGCTATCACCTTATGACCGTTTTTCTTTGCCCGATCAATCTTTGCCGCCGCTTCCGCCTTAAGCACATACCGCTCCCCGTCCATCCGGTGCTGTTCAACCACTTGCTCCCGCACCGGCTGGAAAGTCCCAGGCCCTACGTGCAAGGTCAGAAAGGCCCTCTCCACGCCCTGTGATTCCAACTGTTCAAGCAATTGCGGCGTAAAATGAAACCCGGCGGTCGGCGCCGCTATCGCCCCGGGAGCTGCGGCATAGACGGTCTGGTAACGCTCCAAATCAAAAAGGGCCGGGCTGCGAGTCCGAGAAATATAGGGAGGCAGAGGAGGCTCCCCCAGGTTGGCAAGACCCTCCAAAAAATCCCCAGAGTGGTGAAATCGCACTCCGTACCGGCCTTTTCCTAAGTCTCCAATGACCTCGGCGAAGACTCCGCCGGAAAAGAAAATCCGGCTGCCCACCTGCGGCTTCTTGGACGCTTCCAGGAGAGCCATCCATAGACTCGGCCACTTTGGAAACGGCTCCAAGAGAAGAACCTCGACTTCTCCTCCACTCTCCTTTTTACCCCGAAGACGGGCGGGAAAAACCTTGGTATTGTTCAGCACGAGGAGATCACCGGGATCGAGGAAGTCCCCAAGAGAAGAAAAATCGCTATGCATGATCTCCCCAGTGTCCCTTTGGATTACCATGAGACGGGCTTCCGAGCGATTTTCACTCGGCTGCATTGCGATCAACGAGGGAGGGAGATCATACATGAACTCTTTAAGCTCCATGAATATCACGATCGCGCCCGTCTCTCGTGCTTGTTACGCACACGAGTCAGAGCACGAAAAACAAGCTCACTCCCAGACAGACCGGATGTAGCGAGCTAGGTATCACTCTTCTTGAGAAAGGGGGTCAACAGATCGATGGGCACTGGAAAGATAGTGGTGGAGTTCTTTTCCGCGGCCACCTCGACCAAACTCTGCAAGAAACGAAGCTGTAATGCCATAGGTTGCTTGCTGATAACTTCCGCCGCATCAGCCAATTTCTGAGAGGCCTGAAATTCTCCCGCTGCATGAATAATCTTGGCCCGCCGTTCCCTTTCCGCTTCCGCCTGTTTGGCCATGGCCCGCTGCATTTCTTGGGGAAGATCGATATGCTTGAGCTCGACCAAGACAACCTTGATGCCCCACGGATCCGTTTGAGTATCGAGAATCTCCTGTATGCGACTGTTGATTCTCTCTCTCTCGGACAATAGCTCATCCAGCTCGGCCTGCCCGCTAACGCTCCGAAGGGTGACTTGGGGAAGCTGCGAGGTGGCAAAGAGGTAGTTTTCGACCTCTCGCACGGCCCGGTTGGCATCCAATATGCGGAAATAAAGCACGCCGTTGACTTTAACGGATACGTTGTCCCGCGTGATGACATCCTGCGGCGGGATATCCATGGTGACCGTGCGGAGATCCATGCGGACCATCTTTTCAATGAGTGGGATGACATAGACAATGCCGGGACCCCTAGGGTTTACAATGCGCCCCAGCCTGAAAATGACTCCGCGTTCATATTCCTTTAAGATTTTGACGCCGCTGATAGCCAAAATGACGACGATGACCGCCACCGTGACATAAGGACCCAAGCCAAACATAACTCCTCCTCTCTCAGCTCACTATGGATTTTACGTCAACCGCCTGACTTTGAGACACATCCGTTCAAAGCCTACGACTTCGACTTTCTCGCCGATGGAAATCTCTCCATCGCCTTCCGCATTCCAATATTCCCCATGGACAAAAATCTTTCCTGTCGGATCTATTTTCGTCCTCACCTCGCCGACTTCCCCGACCAACCCCTCCAGACCCAAGGTCGGCTTTTGCTTCTGTGACTTGAACACGAGATAGCCCAGCAAGATCATCAAGCTCGCCAGGGTACCAACCGCCGCAAAGACAACCGACCGATCCACTGTCAAATCCGAGCCCTCCGTGTCAAACAAAAGAAGAGAACCCAGGCCAAGCGCAATTGCCCCACCGATTCCCAGTATTCCAAAGCTTGGGACAAAGGCCTCACCTACAAGAAGGGCAACTCCAAGAAGGATTAACAGAAGGCCCGCATAATTGAAAGGAAGTATTTGTCATGAAGTTAAGGCCAAAAGAAGGCATATCGCCCCTGCTACGCCGGGGAAGATCACCCCGGGATGGGAAAATTCCATGTAGAGTCCCAGCATGCCCGCCATGAGGAGGAGATAGGCGATGTTGGGGTGCGAAAGCGCGTTGATGATCTTCTGCTTGAGGCTCATCTCGAACCGCTCTATGCGGGCGTCTGTGAGAGAGAGCGTTTCCTGACGACCATCCACATCGACCTTTTTTCCGCTCGCCTGCTCGAGCAGATCGTCGATGTTTTTTGCGATAATATCGATAACCTTTTTCTCCAAAGCCTCCTTTTCGGTGATGGATATGCTGCGCCGCACCGCCTGAATCGCAAACTCGGTGTTGCGCCCGCGCTTTTGAGCAATTGCCTCGCTGAAAGAGGCCGTGAAGTTCTCAACTTTTTCACCCATGGTCCCCTTTATATCTTCACCACCCCCAGTCACCGGATGGGCGGCGCCAATACTGGTTCCAGGGGCCATCGCCGCAATGTGAGCCGCCATCGTAACAAATACTCCAGCCGAGGTTGCCCCAGAGCCGCTGGGCGCCACGTAGACAATCACCGGAATGGGAGCTCCTAGGATGTCTTTGACAATGTCTTGGGTCGAATCCAAAAGACCTCCTGGTGTGTCAAGTTGAATAATCAAGGCCTTGGCCCCGTCGGCGTGTGCCCGTTTGATGTTTTCCTTGATTAATTCGACCACGGCAGGATTGATCATCCCGTCGATCACGATGAGGTTCACGTGGGAACCGGAGCGATCATTCTGCTGCGCCAGGACCGAAAAGCCGGCAGCGAACAGGACTAAGGCCAGCCAACATCTAAACAGAATGCTTGCCGATTTCCTTAAGAACTTTCTTGATGTCTTCCCAAACAAGTTTTTTATCTCCTGGGTTGCGCAGCAGGTATGCTGGATGGAGAGTGGGCATGAATTTTATCCCGTGGTAATCACGCCAATTTCCTCGCAACCGCATAATGGGCTCTTTGGTCTTCAGCAGAGTCTGGACTGCAAACTTGCCTAA
>JAUXIP010000319.1 GCA_030620935.1 Deltaproteobacteria bacterium
AACCGCGACCAAAACAGCATCGCCATGCGAGAGCATTGCGTATTTTTGCGCGGTATTTCTTACTTTTGCGGTCAGATCCATTTCCCGGCCACCCTTCATTTACATAGAATTCTGCTCACTTTCTCAAGCTAAATTCAAGGCATTTTTTCCTTAGCAGCCTAACTCCTCATTATGGCTTTCTACCGGTAGGTATTAACGAGATGATCGACTACCTTTCAAGACGTATACAAATCAGTTAATTGAAAAAGGACAAAAAATGACAGGCCGGATAAATTCATTGATAATCCTTTCAATGGGAACACAACTTGAGAGGGATTTTGTTCCTATCTTCTTGTATCTTTAGCCTGCCAGCGTAACCAGTCATTTCCACTTAATCTTTCCATGGTCGTGGGGATTCTTAAAAAAGCAGGGGAAAATTTGTCTATCTGCGGTAAAACAAGCTGACCAAGGTGACGCTTTCCCTCGTCTCATCCACTGTGAATTCGATGAGAAACGGGCCGGCCCGGACAAAGAAGGTCGGGTAGCGCCCTGACAGAAAAGGGCCGCCCGATCTGGCCCATAAGCCTGGCGGCTTCCCGCGCAATCAGGCCCAAAAGACTGGTAGATCCCCCTCGGAATTTACTTTGTGGCAGAATTTTACAATAGAGGCGAGCTGGTTTGGTTCTTCGGAAACCGGCTGCTTATGTGAGAAAACCGGTTGTCTCTATTACTAATATCTACCCGCCTGATTTGGGTCACATAGTAGATTTTCCACAGCACGAATACAGCAGGCCGGTGGTGTCAACATTGTTATCCCGTCAGCGGAAGGCGACCCTCAGGGGTGTGACGGCCAAGGAGATGAGCCGGCACGAGTTTGTCTGTGCATGACCCCATGACGGCCTTAAACTAGGACATTTGAGTTCTGAAAAAGCGGCCAATTGGGATTCGGAACTACGGAGCCATAGGTTCATTGACATGGGTACTGGTAGTTACTATTTTTAGAGCGATTGTGAGTCCTCATTTCAGAGACTACCTGGAGATACTGCGCAAAAACGGCGAGCTGCTGGAAATCTCCAAGCCCGTGGATCCGCGCAACATCGCCGCCCTGGTCCCGCAGGCGGAAAAGGCGTTGCTCTTCACCAATGTGGAGGGTTACTCCATGCCGGTGGTCTCAGGATTGCTGCAATCGAGAAATCGCGTGCGTTTGGGAATGGGGGTACCGTATTCACGCATCGAAGAAAAGATTCGAAGGGCCATGGAGCATCCCATCAAACCGAGGCTCGTCCGAAAGGCTCCAGTCAAAGAAGTAATCTTCACGAGGCAGAAGGTCGATCTCTATCAACTGCCGGTGCCTATCTTTTCCCTTCTGGACGGTGGTCCGATGATTACCGGTGCCGTGGTCATCGCGGTCGATCCGGAATACGGGATGAATGCAGGAATGTACCGGCTGATGTTAAAGGAGAGAAACATCACCGGGATCGACATCGTAACGCCCAATAACCTTAGAAGGTATGCAGAGCGTGCGTTACAGGCAAAGAAACCCTTGCCGATCTCGATTGCTATCGGAACTCATCCCTATGAGATGGTCGCTGCGACCTTCAAGGCTGCACTTGGAACCAACGAACTGGGTTATGCGGGCGGTCTTCGAGGTCAGCCCCTGGCCTTAGCTCCGGGGGAAACTATTCCGGTCCCCTGTATTGCAGACGCGGAGATTGTCCTCGAAGGAGAGATCATTCCCGAAGGGTGGACCCAGCCGGAGGGGCCCTTCGGCGAGTTTACCCGTCTCATGGGAGGTATCCATTACAACCCGAGGGTGAAGATCAAGGCGATCATGCACCGGCGGGATCCCATCTACTATGCCCTCCACATGCCGTGGGAAAATATTTGGATGA
This sequence comes from Deltaproteobacteria bacterium, assembly GCA_030620935.1. The sequence goes on from JAUXIP010000319.1 coordinate 1,872, forward strand.
GTGCGCCCATCTACGAGGCCGCTGCCTGGCGGGTGCTTAAAGAAGCTGGCGTAATCGCAACGGCCATCAACGTGACGCCCGGAGGTTGTTGCCATTGGCACATTCTCGCCGCCATCAAGAAGCAGCCGGGTGATGGAAAGAACGCGATCATGGCGCTTCTCTCGATAGCAGATATTAAGCACGTCGTCATCACGGATGACGACATCGACATCTTCAATCCGGTCGATGTCGAGTGGGCCATCGCCACGCGAGTCCAGGCGGACAGGGACGTGCTAACCATCTCCAACGCGCGCTCCAAACCGTTGGATCCTTCCCTTCCACCCACGGACAGGATCCCCACCACGGCCAAGATGGGGATTGATGCTACCATTCCTGAGAATGTCCCACGGGAGCGCTATCAGCGTATCGTTTATTTTAACGAGGGCAAGGTCGAGCTTAAAGCGTTTCTCGCGGAAGCTACGGGCACGACTAGACTCGGCAAGAGAAGGAAAGACGAGGACCTTCTCGATCCTTTAGCGGAAAGAATCTTTCGGAGTCTCTCTCAAGGGCACAAGTTCTTCGGCGAGATCCTCAATCTGTTTTCCGATAAACCCTACCGGAGCATCGTAACGGCGATCGGCATGCTCCAGCAGAAACAAAAGATCGAGCAGGACCGAGAGGGAAAATACCAAATCAAAGAGAAACATTAGTTCGGCTCTTGGTTGACAGGAGCAAACACGGTCGAGTATTTAGGATCAAGATGGCAACGAAACAAGCGCCTCTGATCGACGGATCAGAAAAGGAGGATAGGATGAATCTATCTAAGAACTCAGACGTTAAAGAGCGCAGAATAAAAACCGTAGAGGGAAAGACGCTGCACGGGGACGTGGTCATGAAACCCCTCATCGCAGGCGATCAGATGACGTTGCTGGAGATCCAATATGCTCCGGGAGCGGGCGCTCCTCCCCATGTCCACAAGCATGAGACGCTTGCCTATGTCGTTAAGGGCAAGGTCAAAATGACCGTGGGCAAGGAGGAATATATTCTCAACGCAGGAGATGTCTGTAAACATCCGCAAGGAGTGCCCCACGGCGTGGAAGGGATCGAGCAGGCATTGGTCATAGAGATCAAGTCGCCGGCCCAGCCCATAGAGCAGTTTTTAGGAACAGAGGAAAAATAAAGGCTTTCTTGTCGATGGTCGAAGGAAAGGAGCTATTCTCGAGATGTCCTTAAAGTCGAAGTATCTTTTCATCGCGAGCATGGATGTGGACCGAGAGCACGATGCGATATTCAACGATGTCTACGACAAAGAGCATGTCCCCTGTCTCAGCCAGGTGCCCGGCATCGGCTCGATAGCACGCTTCCGCCGGGAAGAGCTGACGATGATTATCGGCGGAGAGAAACGTAAGGTCCAGATCGAAAACGAGCCTACGTACACGGCGATTTATGAACTGGACAGCCCTGAGGTTTTAGCGAGCGACGCCTGGGCCGCTGCTGTCGAGAAAGGGCGCTGGCCCGGTGAAGTGAGACCTTACACAAAAAACCGCCGCCACGTTCTTTTAAAACTACTGCCTCCAAGCACATAAAAGCTTTTCTAACAGGCATCGCATATTCGGGGACCCTCCCATCCCATCGCTTCAGTGTTTCGGCCCCGCCGGAGGCGGATCGGCCTTAGGCTGAGGCGCGAAGTTCCGTTCAGGGGCCTGCCTCTCGCGCCGAAAGCAATAGGTCTGTGCTTATGTCGAAGCGTTCAGTCTCGGTGGTTTTGGCTTGTTCGGCATGCCCCCTCACTCTCGAGGATCAGCTTCGCGGAGACTTCCATCACCTCCAAGCCAATCTTCGGGAAGGTCCCCCTCACACTGTGGCGCAGGGCTGAGTGGGCTCCCTGAGCGGGGCTGTCTTAACCGCCTGCATAGCAGGCTGT